>WRDA01000006.1 GCA_009783675.1 Symbiobacteriaceae bacterium
GTGACCAGGCGGACTTTCAGGTGCTCTTCCCTCTCACCTCTGTTAATGGCCAGGACACGATGTGGAGGGATTTGCGATAGTCTTTCCTGATGGCTGTAATAGTTACTGTACGGACTTATTCGCTCTTCGTCAACAGCTTCACTTAGTAAGGATCCTTCCTGGTGATATAAATCTCTGACCAGGCTGCGATTAATGGCGTCTTCAGCCATTTGCTCCGCCAGAATATCACAGGCACCCGCGAAAGCGTCTGTCACATTAGCGACTTGCAACTCTTCTGAGAGAAAGCCAGTAGCGATATCATGCCAAAAATCACTATCACCAGATTGCAAAATCATCATTTCGGCCAGAGGCGCTAGACCCTTGTCGCGAGCAACTGATGCGCGAGTCCGCCTTTTCGGTCTGAAGGGAAGATAGAGATCTTCGATCTCCTGGAGTTTTACAGCTTTTTCCAGTTTCTGAGCAAGTTCCGGAGTGAGTTTACCCTGTTCATCGATTAATCGTTCGACCTCAGCCCGTCTTTTAGTCAGGTTTCGCAGGTAAGACAGACGTTCCTCCAGGGCGCGTAATTGGTTTTCGTCCAACTCTCCGGTAGCTTCCTTGCGGTACCTGGCGATAAAGGGAATAGTATTACCTTCATCGAGGAGATCGACTGCTGCAGTTACCCCCTTGACAGGCAGGTGCAGTTCACCGGCAATTTGGTTGATAATAAGCATACATTCACCTGACTCCATACCCTTGATTATTATTTAAAGATATCTCTGATGCGATCGAGAAGAGTACGCTTCTCCTTAAGGTCATTCTGTTGTTTTAGCTTATCCATCTCTTCTGCTTCTCCGCTGAGGACCTTGTGCAACTCATCCAGTAATGATTCAGTGGATTTATCCGCAATCGCTGACAATTGCTCAAAACCGTTGGTAGCGAGCAAAATGCGCAGACGGTCTGCATAGGCCTGCAAGACCTCCGCTGATCCATCTCGGGCGTGATGCCAGCTGGCAAGTACCTCCTGATACCTGTTAAGCTCCCATGCTAACCAGCCTTTCAGAAATAGTAGCCGGCTATCATCAGGATAGATCGACAGCGCATGAGTAAGTCTTTCCTCTGCCTGATCATATCTTTCCTGTAAGAGCAGAATCTCAGCGATATTACCCAATGCCTGTCCATGCTGGTGATCGACTTTCAGGACTTCCTCCCACTCAATCAAAGAAGCCTCCAAATCACCGAGCATATGATAGTAGATGCCTAAGTTGATCCTGGCAGGCAGGTAGGTTGAGTCGATTGCTAAAGCCCTGATGAAATACTCTCTGCTGCGATCACCCATCTGGTTATGTAAGTAGACAAGACCCAGATTATAAAGGGCATCCAGATGCTGAGGAAACTGATCAATAATCGACTCCCAGCAGCGGATCCCCTTGTCGAGTTCTCCCTTGGTGACATAGGCTTCACCGAGAGCCAGAAGGTTACTGGTATCTGCAGAATCGAAAGTGCAGGCTTTCTCCAGATACTCGATAGCCAGATCATAAGCTCCTACGGCCATGCAGGACATACCCATGTTGTAGTGAACCATCGAGCTTGTCGCACCCAGGTCGATGGCTCTTTTGGCGATGACTATCGCCTTCTCCCAATCATGTAACTCCAGGGCAATAGCACTGATGTTGGTCAACGCCTGGATATTATTCGGATCGATCTCGAGAGCGCTCTCCCATGCTTTCTCTGCTTCTTTAAAGTCTCCTTTGGCCAGATGCATTTCTGCCAGGCCAAGATAGAACAACGAAGATCGGTCATTTAAATTTATGGCACGGTTGAACTGGTGAATAGCCATGTCCCACATGCCTTTCATACCATATACTTTGCCGATAAAATAGTTAGCGTCGCTATGGCGCTTATCCAGTTCGAGGACTCTCTGCCACCAGTAAACAGCGTCATCGAACTCACCTAACTCAGCAAGGCATACTCCACCAAGATACCAAGCGCTGGTAAAACGACTATCCAGATCCCTTGCCGTTCTAAAACCAGCTACTGCTTCTTTGTAGTTCCCCAACTGCATCTCAGCAACTGCCAGATCATGATGTGCAGCTTTGTTCTTGGGATTTTTATCGATCACTGACTGACATGTGGTCTTGATTTTTTCCAGTTGCTCCGTTGTAAGTGGTGGTTGCATATTTGACCCTCCCAGGTGCAATCTCCTGCTATCTTATCTCATTTCTGGTCCGGTTACAAGCAGTTGGAAAGAATAATTACTCCATGCTATGAAGATCCTCATTATCTTCGAGACTTAAGTAACTCTCCAGGGCAAAGCTTGCTATCTGCCATGTCGCTTTCAGGTCGCGATAAGCAGTTTTCGCAGCTTCTCTTTCCGCCAGAGTTCGAGGAATAACCGGACGCCGAGCCCTGATCAACAGATTCTTGGGGGTATGTTCCGAATCGATGAACTCCATTATTTGGGAAGACCAGCCAAGGGCTTCCAAGGCAGCAGATCTGAGTGAATCGGTCACCAAAGCTCCCAGACGTTCTCTGACTATTCCGTGGCGCAGTAATGCCCGATTGCTTTCGTTCAGCAGCTGCCCGGCAATCTCATGCTGACAGCAAGGCGCCACGAGTATGACAGGAGTTTGTTGGCGAATTCCCTGAGCCAGTGCTGCATCAGTAGCAGTATCGCAGTTGTGAAGAGCCACAATGATATCTGCCTTTACCTCTGACTGCCAGGAAACGATATCTCCTGTTACAAACCTCAGACCCTGTAGGCCAAGGTTCTTTACAATCTGACTGCACTCCGCGATGACTCCCGGGTTGATATCCAGTCCGACAATTTCCACCTCCCTGGCGAAGTATTCCGTAAGCAGCCAGTGAAGGGCAAAGGTCAGGTAGGAACGGCCACACCCAAAGTCCACTACATGCAATGCTCCCTTTGCAGGAAGTGCAGGGTACACATCCACTACTATTTCCAAAAAACGATTGATCTGACGAAACTTATCATAGCGATCACTGACAATTCTGCCTGAAGAAGTCATTACACCAAGCTCCACCAGGAATGGGGTGTAGTGCCCTTCCGCCAACAGATATGATTTTTGCCGGTCATGTCCGGATAAGTAAGGTTGCTTGCTTCCGGCTTGCGAAAGCAGGCGCAGAGAACCATCGCGGTTGGCGAAGAGATGATAAGTACGATCTGCGGTCTTGATAAGAAGTTGGGAGAATACAGTTAGGTGTTCCTGAAGCCAGGTTGCGGAAAGCACCTGACTAAGAGCCAAGGTCTGCAGTCGCTCCTTATCACCTTCGGTGTAACCCGCAGATATAGCCAGACCCGCTTTACCTAAAAATGGCTTTAGTGTTAACTTACTATATGGAGATGAGATCCCCTTTCTGACCTTGCTGAAGACCAAGGTAGAGGCGGTTTCCCCTTTGAACGCTTCCGATAGAATTATAATTAGTTCGTCGAGAGAAGTCTTCATATCTCTTGTGATCCCTTAGCTGACAGAAGGAAACGACAGTATGCTGCAACAACGCAGGAAGAGCACAATGGTTTCTGAGCTTTACAACAATAACGGCCATGATGAATCAGCCAATGATGAGCAGCCCCCCATTCTGCACATGGAACAACATCCTTCAATTCTTGCTCCACCTTAGTGACTGAATTCTCATTGGCAAAACCTATACGTCTGGCTACGCGATATACATGTGTATCGACCGCTAATGCAGGAAGGCCAAACGCCATCGACATGACCACACTGGCTGTCTTATGCCCCACCCCCGGTAAAGCCTCTAACTCAGCAAAGGTCTGAGGTACCACTCCCTGATGTCGCTCACAGAGTAATGAACTCATCTTGATCAGGTTCCTGGCTTTGGTGCGATACAGACCCACCCCTTTGATCAGAGATTCCAGTCCTTCCACCGAAATACACGCTAGTTCCTGAGGCGAACTCACCTTAAAGAATAGATCCGCTGTTACACGATTAACTTGTCTATCTGTACTCTGAGCGGAGAGCATGACAGCGACAAGCAGCTGAAAAGGGTTACTATATGTCAGTTCCGACGCAGCAGCTTGATAATGGATCCGCAGTTCAGACAGGGCAGCATCTTTCATACATTCCTGCCAGGGCATATAAATCACCTCTGAATCTTTTGTTACAGTCAGGAGGAATTCTGGCAAAACCAGAATGCTTAAGCATGTTATTTGTACAGGTTTCTGTACTTACCCATAAGGAGAGTGCAGAGCTCCTCGGCTTGCAGGATGCGATCCTCAGTAACTATCAGGGTCATCCATATCTGATCCGCTTTGCCTCGGTAACACCACACCACAGGAGGGGAAATTTCAAGAACTCCCCGGAATGCAGTCAGGATTATTCTTTCTTCACTGAGAACGACATCATCGGCAAAATCAGATTGCAAAAAGGCCCTGGCTCTGCGAGCCGCTTCAAATAAATCCAACTGTGGTTCTGAAAGCGCACTCGTAGTGTGCATAAATAAATAATTGCCCAGAGCAGGATGTATCGATATCAAGCTGTTATTGAGATCAAGACGAACAACCAGGGCATCTTCAGGGTAGACAACCATGTTCCTTTCAGGGAGCATTACGAGATAGCGATCGTGGTTAAGGCTATCTATCCATTCTCCCAGTGGCAGGAAGCTTACCTCATTGGAGTACAAGGCTGCAAGGATGTTTTCTCTGATCAGGCTACTCTCTTCGATACGTATACCTTCGCCTTCTGTCAGGATCACAGATCCGAGGAACTCTCCCTGAAGGCCACAATAAATCTCATACTGGATCCCAGACCTGGCTTCAGTCGAGGCGGTCTCACCAATCGTCACTCTCCAAAAATCAAGACCATCGTGATAAAATGACTGGCGTTCACAAGCCAGAATCTCAAATTTTAACGAAATAAATGGTTCTATACTGCTGAGTTTTTGGTTGAAACCCTCTCGATCGAAGCTGATTTCCGGAAGGTCTTCCAAAACATTTCCTGTCTCTTTATAACGACGAGCCAGTGTTGCCACCGGCTCGATATAACTCGCAGTTTTTTCCCACTGTACCTTTCCTACCGGAAAAACCAATTGCGTTAGTTCCCGGTTTAGGTCAGGAATGACAGCCAGCATAGCAGTCCGGAATCTTTCCGCTTCCTCCTCTCTCCCTGGTGTTGCCGCGTCTCTTTGCCAAAGAGGTAGTGCTGTGTTGAGGCTAAGAGCCAAAGAACTCAGGGAACTGATTTGGGAAGCGTTCCTGCCTTCTCTGATCAGCGGATCGTCCCAGACTTCCTGAGACAGCGCCCTGAACGAGGAGAGGTAGTTGTCTTCTTCCAATGCCTTTAAATATTCCTGTTGCAGAATGTCGGTAAATCTGGCTATGCTCTCGTTGAGAACCTGAAACTCACTTCTGGCTCCCTGAGCAACAGGAGAGAGCCAGTTAGCCAGAAGCATGCCTGTCAGAAAGACCAGGAGAATGATCAGAACTGTAATAACTAATAAAAATATACCCTGCCTGCCCCTGGTTCGTTCAGACCAACGCATCCTCGCAAAAGCGGATGCCGGTAGAAAAGAGGTCCCTGATTCTCTGACTATTACCTCTTGTTCGTCGCGTGTGATTCTCGACTGTCTGACCAGCCTTTCACGGCCAATATCTGCTGGTTTTCGGATGATAGGGTTACTCTGCTTTACAGGTTCCCTCGGGGTTACAGGGGTCTGGCTCTGAGGGTCAGCTAATAGCTGAGCTATGGTCTGTTCCACTTCATCTGCAGAATAAAGAGTATCTACTCTCTCGTGAATTATCGTTGCTTCTGACCCGGAACCTGCTGTCTGCTCGTCTGATGTATCTTCTTCTGCATTGTCGATTGTTATTTCGGTGTTGAGGAGGTCTTCCCTCAAATTCTCGTGATTCGCATTGACCGCGGACTCTTCGCCTGGGGAATCTGAAGCCTGATCATCATCTTCCAAAATCTCCATTAACGACGAGTCCGGGAACTCTGGAAGCAAAAAATCTGGTATTGGCTCACTGATCGAAATGGAGGAGACCGGTTGGGCAGCATCGGGATCAATCGCAATCATGTCTCCTGCATCATCCGCCGGGACAACCTGAGGTGTTTCCGGGAGGAGCTCACGATCGCGATCGACGAAAGGGGATGTCGTCTGTAATCCTCCACTTTCCTCAAGATATCTTTGTGCTTCGTGAGAATCGCGGCGTACCCGGCGCAGTATCTGTTTACGGGTCACCGGATGAGTGATGACGATATCTATCCACACTTTGTCGTCACTCTTATCGACTTCAGCCAACTCTTTAGGAACCGGAATATTGCGGCGACCATTGTGATCAAACCTGACAGGAGGTGGCAAGATGGTGAGAGGTATTCGTGTATCGTCTTCCTCCGTAACCTCTGTAAGCTCTATCTCTTCCAAAGTTGACGACTGCTGTGAGAAGGCAGGACCGGAATCGACAGGTTGAGGATTGATTTCCACTTCCACTGGAGGCATAAACCGCCGCATCATATGCTGCAGAGGATCGCTGGTGCTCTGCAGAGGATCGGATATCCGGACAGCATCAGGAACAGCTGAAGGAGGACCTTCGTGAACCAGGACGCCCAACTCTTCCAGACGCCGGCGCAGCCGATCGTTCTCCGGAGGAGATTGTGGAGAAAAACTTTCTTCGTTACCAGTAGGTTTGGAGGGTATAAATGATGCCTTCTCTTGATCTGAAGGAAAAGAAACATCAAAACTAAGCTCAGAGTTTTGATCTGATAGCTTCTCAGGCACACTGATGCGTAGCTGATCCAGCAACTGCTGACAGTCGTTGCAATCTGCAAGGTGTTCTTCCAACTGCGATCGGGTCGTGGGATTTAGCGATCCTTGAAGATATTCCTCCAATAAGGTCTGCGCAAGCCTGCAACGCATATAATCCCCTCTTTTCCATTGCTTAGGGCCAAAGTAAGAAACGCTGTTTTAGGCTGATAATGCGTCCGAGGCTCTCCTCGAGTCTTTCCTCTGTGATCTCCCCACTAGCGCAGGCTTGATAAAGAGCATTCAACACATCCTCCTGATCTTCCATGTTGTGGCAGACCAGGACCATGTCGCATCCTGCCAGTATAGCTCTGACTGCTGCTTCACCGGGAGAATAATGCTCGGTTATGGCAGTCGCATTGAGGTCATCACAGAGAATAATTCCGTTATAGCCGAGAGTATTTCGCAATACCTCATTGAGCATTACCGTAGATAGACTCGCGGGATAATCCTCATCCAGGGTTGGGATCATCAGATGGGAAACCAGGACCATTTCGGCGCAAGAGTTGATTGCTGCCCGAAAAGGAACCAGTTCCCTGCCAACCAGATGCGTATAATCGGTATCCAAATACATAAATTCGCCAGGAGATGAATAAACTGCGTCGCCAATCCCGGGATAGTGCTGGACTATGCCGATGACTCCTTCATCATGCAACCCTTGCAACACTGCAGATGCTATTACTGCAGTTATCACCGGGTCGTCAGAGTAAGCTCTGGACCCGATCAAAGGGTTGCTGCCCCTTCTATCGAATACGGGACCAATCAAGGCATTAATCCCTACCTGTCGTAGGGCTCCTGCCAGCCTTTGACCATATTCCAGTGCCCCTTCGACTCCATAAGCAGAGTCACCCACTGTCTGAGCATTTTCAAATACTCCGAGATCCCTGGGGAGTCGCTGATTTCGTCCGCCTTCTTCGCCAAGGCACCAAAGCAAAGGCATTTTGACAACCAATCCAGAGGCATGTGTAAGATCATTGCCATAATCGATTAACTCCTTTAACTGGGTAGAGTTCTGAATATTGCGTGGATAAAGGAGTAGACCGCCGACCTGAAACGCTCCCACGAAGACATTGAGATCAGTAGGTTTTACAGCCCCCTCAAAACCTGTTAAAACTAGCTGCCCAACCTTTTGACGCAGAGACAGATGATCCAGAAGAGCTTTTACTGCTTCTTGAGAAATGAACTCTCCATCGGCTAAAACGGTTGGAGGCTCAACTCTGAACGATGCTAAAACCGAGCTCTCCCGGTGAGGGTCGCGAAGAGAGATAGTGCAGCCTCCCAGGACCAGGGAGACCAGCAGCAGGGTGAGGTATAGAGATCGGACTCTTGCCTGCATGGTAGCCCCCCTTTAGAAACCTGGTACAGCTGACTGCTAATCTTATGTGATATTTCGCGTATTATAGTTTTCCCAGATGTTCCCTGAGCTTAGCCATGGCAATTGCGCGATGACTGATGAGGTTCTTTCTCTCAGCAGACATTTCAGCAAAACTCTCCTGCTCTCCCTGAGGGAGAAACAGTGCATCATAGCCAAAGCCACCCTGCCCTCTTAGCTCTGTGAGGATTGTTCCTTCGCAAATACCTTCGAAACATACTGTTTTTTGCAGAGGTCGCGCCAGAGCAATCACAGATACAAAGCGTGCGTTCCTGGCTTCTTTGTGTACTCCCGCCAGGACAGAGAGCAGTTTTTCGTTGTTAAGCGAGTCATCGCCCTGATTACCGGCATATCTGGCCGAGTGCACGCCTGGCATACCTTGCAGATAGTCCACCTCCAGACCCGAATCATCTGCTACTGCCCAACAATCCAGCGCTTTACTCACTGTTTCTGCTTTGGTACAGGCATTCTCGACAAAGGTTGTTCCGTTTTCTGCTATTGATAACTTGTATCCTGCATCAAAGCTGGATACGACCGAGAGATCAAGGCTGGACAAAAGTGATCTTAGTTCTGTTAATTTCCCCTCATTTCGGGAAGCTAACACTATTATACGAGTCATGCTATATTGAAGCCGGTGAGGCGCTTTGCCACCCTACTTGGAGATCTCTCAGCATCTCCATCTGCCTGGAGAAGATCTCTGTCAGTCCTTCTTCCGCCAGATCGAGCATGGAATCCATCTGAACACGACTGAATGTTGAGCGCTCTCCTGAACCCTGTATTTCGATAATCTCTCTTGTGTCGGTCATTACTACATTCAAGTCTACCTGCGCACGACTGTCCTCCTCGTAGGACAGGTCAAGTAATACCTTATTATCGACGAGTCCCACCGAGATTGCTGCAGCCTGAGCTCGCACCGGAATTTGCCGCAGGCGTCTCTCTTTGACCAGATGATTCATGGCAATCATCATCGCTAGCCATGAACCGGTTATGGCAGCGGTTCGCGTACCGCCATCCGCTTGCAAAACATCACAATCTAGAATGATGGTTCGTTCTCCAAGCTGCACAAGAGAACACACAGACCGCAATGAGCGGCCGATCAAACGCTGTATTTCCAGAGATCTGCCATTGCCTCCCAACCGCCCGCGCTCCCGCTGATTGCGCTCCTTGGTGGCTCTTGGCAGCATATCGTACTCTGCTGTCACCCAACCACTTCCCGATCCTCGCAGAAAAGGAGGAACCTTTTCGTCAACCGAAGCCGTGCAATGTACACGGGTACTGCCACTGCAAATCAGTACCGATCCTTCTGCATACTGATTGATTCCGGCTTGAAGGACAATCTTTCTCAGTTCACCAGGATTTCTGTTATCGCTACGCAAGGTTTTACCTCCTTCACTCGATGCTTATTAACTCATCAATTTTACGCAGTGACCTTACCAGTTGATTCTGCTCCTCCTTAGGTACAGCCTGGAGTATCCTGGCAAAATATTTTCTGCGAGCTTCGATTACCTCATCCAAAACCCTCTCACCTTTATCCAGGATGCAAACCCTGACGACACGGCGATCCGATAGATCACGCTCCCTGACGACGAGTCCATTGCGCTCCATACGATTGATCAGATCGGTTGCTGTACTGAATGCAAGATAAAGCATTTCACTAAGTTCACCTATGGTCATGTTTCCATAGCGATGCAGCTGCAACAATGCGTTATGTTGTGGAGGTGTTATATCATAATCTTCCATGATTTTGCGACCCTGGCGACGTAAGACCGCGCTGATATAGCGCAGGATATCTTCCAGCTCGATCACCGTTTCATCATAATGAGGATGATCGTCATCTTTGTCATCGCTACCAGCTGTGATCTCCAGAAGCATCAGCGTAGCCTCCCTGAGTAAACGAAATAAGGATAACTTCAGGACTCTGTCTGACCGGGATATCATGGCCTACAGCGAAAACCGACGCTCCCAAGCCATCCCTGATGGACAACTCTTCAAGTTAGACGCACATGAACTACATTCACCCTGAAGCAGGTTTTCAAGTTAGTATAACTAAAAACCAGTTCTTTGTCCAGATAAAGTCACTTGTGCCATCTCGGTCATTCAAAAAACTCCTGCAGAGCATCGAAGAGAGCGTATGCCACGCGTAAACGCCAAAAGTCATCTCGAATTAGCATCTCTTCGATGGAGTTAGAGAGGAAGCCTACCTCAACCAGAGCTCCGGGCATCGTCGCCTGGTTGATAGGATAGAAAGCTGCTCTTTTTACACCTCTGTCGGTTAATCTCAAGGAGCCGATCAAATTACTCTGCAGTATTTCAGCAAATCTTTGGCGATCCACTGTCTCTCTCCAGTAGAAAGTTTCCACACCATTGGCTGCAGGATTAGTCGAGGCATTGTGGTGAATCGAGAGCAGAACATCAGCATTGCTATCGTTGATCATACGCACCCTATCTCTTATATCTACCGCCCGGTCAGAACTGCGAGTCATCATGACCGTAACTCCGGCTTCTTCCAGGAGATCTCTGAGTTTTAGGGCTATATCCAGAGTACTGGTAGCTTCATGAAACACAGGGTATGTCCTGGAAATAGCACCTGTATCTCCGTTATCGATACTGTAATTACCACCATGCCCGGGATCGAGAAAGACGGTTTTACCCTGCAAACCTTTGCTGAATAATCTTATCTCGATTTTGTCGCTGCGTTGATCGGAAAGAACCCTGTACCCGATCATGTACTCCAGCTCGATAGTCACGATCGCACCATCCTGGGTGGTTTGCGTTTTTATTTGACTAATCAGTCCATCCCGGACTAACTGCTGGGTAGGTACAGATACGACTGCTGCTCCTGGAATG
Source organism: Symbiobacteriaceae bacterium (assembly GCA_009783675.1). Lineage (GTDB taxonomy): Bacteria > Bacillota > JAAYKD01 > JAAYKD01 > WRDA01 > WRDA01. The sequence continues at coordinate 10,979 of WRDA01000006.1, forward strand.
GCTATTTCGATACGCTCTGGATTAGACCTAAAAGAGACCTCGTACCCAACCAAACGACTCATCTGCAAAGTCACTATACTGCCGGAGGCATCCCTGGTGAAGGACAAAGAGTTCAACTGAGTATCGAGGTTTATAGCAATCTCCAGTTGGTTGTCGATAACCGATATCTGATAGGTCAGAGACCTCTGTAAGTCGATATTCAACCAGCAGCCTTCCTCTGCCGGGGTAAGACTCATTTGCTTAATCAGCGAGTCTTTTTCTCGGGTAAAACCTTCGGGTATCTGAGGGAAAACACCGGGTAGGTAGATGCGGAATGTATCACCATGACCGGCTTCGACAGCTAAAAGCTCACGCATCATCTCTGGAGAGCTATCAGGTCCGGAAAGCGATATGTTCGGTACTTCTACCATTCCGGGTTTCTCCGGTGTAATACCCTGGTGAGAGGAAGAACTGTACTCTCTGTGCAGAGGAACATCCCTCTGTCCGAATTCAAGATAGTTTGTGTTACACCAGCCTTCGAGACCATTGTCCAGCCTTAGATAAGCCCATTCTCCCTGTCGTTTAATTAGTACAGCCACTGTACCTTTCGGTAACACGCGTGAAGAGTCATACTCCACTCCAGGACCTGCTCTGAAATTAAGGTCATCGAGGGTCGTTGCGATATACTCACGGACCATCTCTACCTGTTCATTTCCAGTAATAGGATCCTCTGTTCCTTCCTCGTCAAGAGGATTGTCGACTGCTTCTTCATCAGGATCAGGGAACAACTCACCAGTATTTCCCTCAGGACCTTCACTGCCTGTATCCCCGTTGTAAGCTGCCGGACCATTAAGATACCTGCTTTCCATTTGGGGAGCAATGCGACCATCCAGAGATAGAGTAAGTGATTCTCCATTTCCGATTTTTTGGTTGCGCATGGAACGAATATAGTAGAAACTTGACTTGATAATTAATGACCGTCCATCAGGACTCAACCCAATGTTTAGTCCCTGAGTGCTGCCCTCCATGTCGAGGACAACCCTGGTATAAGGAGTCGCCGTTTGATGATGAGCATAACGAATGGTGGAAATCCCGGCGATATTTACCGCAAGGGTGCCTTCGGCTTCTTCCAGAATCGTATTTTGCAAATCGATCACATAGCGATCAGGATTGGCCAGGATCATGGTAGTGTAGCTAAATGATGCCGAACCAGAGATTATCAGCTCTACCCCCGAAGATAATCGCATTACTTCTCCTATGCTGATCATCACTGGAAAATTGACGGCGACGATGTTTTGATCGCTGTAGTAGTCTACCCTTACACCCAGTTCCTCTGCCAGGAAACGTAAAGGAACATAAGTGGATTGATCGTAGATACGAGCGGCTACATCGAGTTGGACAGCATGATCATCTACCCACACGGTCTGTTCACCGATGCGCATGATGATGCTGGATCCGCTACCGCTGATCGTAACTGACTGTTCATCAGGATCCCAGTGCACAATCGCACCAAAGTATTCTGCAAAAACTCTGGCCGGGATCAGAAGTCGATCTTCGATAATGAGAGGATCCTTGCCGAGATTGACTATGGAATCGTTGATTTGCAATCTGATAGGTTCATCCGCATATAGATATAAAGCCATGGTGCCGGAACCACGAGTTGCAACGACTAAGAGCATAAATAATAAAGCTGTTAGCAGCCAACTCCTGTACCTGCCCATGACATACACCTCCTGGCTTAGAATGCCTCTTTAAAATGCTTTAAGTGGACCAATCCACCCTGGTGATCGAAGAGCAAAGAAATAACATCGAAACGAATTGTAGCATAGAAGGTTTGGCAATCACTAAGGTATATGCCGGCCAAAAGGCGCAGTTTCTTTTGCTTCGCCTTCGTCACCGACTCGAAGCCCTCTCCATAGAGTAAACTACGGCGGCTCTTAACCTCAACGATTACCAGCGTATCACCCTGATTAGCAAGGAGATCGATTTCTCCTCTGGGAGTGCGATAATTTCGTTGCAAGATCTGGTATCCCAGTTTTATCAGGTACTCAGCCGCTAACTCTTCACCCTGTCTACCAAGGCGCAAAGCAGGATTGCTCAGTGGAGCTCACTCCTCTCCTAATCTGAGCTGCAGGTTTCTTAAAAAGGTATGGCGATGAAATGAAGACGGACCGTATTCTTTAAGCATGGCATAGTGCATGCGAGTAGGGTATCCTTTATGTCTGGCAAAACCGTACTGGGGAAAATCATCTGCAGCCTTTACCATGATCTGATCTCTGGTAACCTTAGCGATCACTGATGCTGCAGCGATAGACCTGACCTGGGCATCTCCTTTGATTATACCATTCTGAGGACCCTGCCAGGAGGGAATTTCCCAACCATCAACCAGGAGATAGTCCGGTTGATACTTCATTGCCTCGACCGCTCTTAGCATAGCCAGGAAGGACGCCTGTCTGATATTAATCGAGTCTATTTCTTCCACAGTCGAAAGTCCAACAGCAAAGTCGGCTTCACTGATGAGGATTTTATACAGTCTCTCTCGCTGAATCGCCGATATCTTCTTGGAGTCATTAAGACCAGGCAAAGCAATACCAGCAGGCAAAACCACACAGGCGGCAACCACAGGACCAGCAAGGGGACCGCGACCTGCCTCGTCGACCCCGCAGATATGGTGAAAGCCTTGTTCGGTCAAATCCGTTTCCAGATTAAGCCAGGACACCGAAACTCCACCAGCAGACAACTCATCACGACCTTCCAACCTTACATTGGTGTCACCGATTAGGTAGCTCCAGAGAAATCCTGCCAATTCTACCATCACGAAACTCATCAAGGCATTGCTGTGCTGCTCGTAAGGTGTCGACTTTGCCTCCGGCAAGCAGAGCTCCGCGACGAATCCCTATCTCCTGCAGGAGATTCGTCACATCATCAGGTAGGTTATTCAGTTGAAAGCGTTTGCACAACAATCCGGGATAAAGGTTACTGAGTCGTCCAAGTAAATAGAGAGTTACTGCCTCGATAGAAAACACAGCGTCGGATATGGCACCGGTTGCGGCGAGCTTCAGACCCACCTCTTCGTCTCCGATGCGAGGCATTAAAATACCTGGCATGTCCAGCAAATCCAGGTCTTCTCTTAAGCGCACCCATTGTTCCTTCCGTGTGACTCCTGGACGATCAGCAACTGTCAGGCGCTTCTTACCTACCAACCGGTTAATTAAGGTCGACTTACCAACATTCGGAATGCCGACAATCATCAGGCGAGGAGCGCGTGGCAAACGCCTCTTAGCCTGCCACTTCTCCAGCGCAGGCTTTGCTAATGATGAGACAGTCAGCGGAACTGCCTTCAGACTCCCACTATCGCTGGCTGCTACAGCCAGAGCCGTATCACCGGATTCCTGAAAGAAGTCAAGCCACTGTCTGGTAACTACAGGATCAGCGAGATCAGCTTTGTTCAACAGGATGAGTCGAGGTTTGCCTCCGATAAGCTTCCCAATTTCCGGGTTTCGGCTGGCTGCAGGAATACGGGCGTCGATCAATTCGACTACCACATCCACCAACTGCAGATGCTCGCTGACCATACGCCTGGCTTTGACCATGTGGCCAGGATACCACTGTATCTGCTGAGTTACCATCTGATTATCCCCGAGCGTGAAGGTCGGCTCACAGTCTTACCGCCTGCTGGCCTCTCTTACCCTGGTAGCAGCCTTACCAATCTTATCACGTAGATAGAAAAGACGTGCTCGTCTGACAAAGCCTCGCCTGGTAACCTCGACTTTATCGATACGCGGTGAGTGCACAAGGAAGGTGCGTTCCACACCGACTCCTGAAGATATTTTACGTACAGTAAAAGTCTCTCTTGCTCCCCCACCCGATCTCTTAATGACGAGACCTTCAAATACCTGTACTCGTTCTTTACCACCTTCAACAACTTTCGCATGAACGCGTACCGTATCACCAGGTTTAAAAACGGGAAGATCCCGCCGTAACATCTCACTCTCCAGAGCAAGTATCGTTGGATGCATGTTATTAGCTCCCTTCAGACCCAATATAGGGTATCTCTCTTAATATATTCCTTAGTATCTCCTGATCAGTGCCGGACAAATCGGCTTTGAGGAGAAGATCCGGTCTCCTTTGCATAGTCCTGCGAATTGCCTGGGTCCTTCTCCAGCGGGCAATGGCTCCATGATTACCTTCGAGTAATACTTCAGGGACAGCATCTCCCCGATAGACAGCTGGTCGCGTATACTGCGGATACTCCAGGAGGGAATCTTCGAAACTCTCTCTCAGAGCAGACTCTGTCGAACCCAACACACCAGGCAGCAGGCGACATACGGCATCCACAACAACCATTGCTGCCGTTTCTCCTCCGGAGAGGATATAATCACCAAGGGAGATCTCCCGTTGTACATAACGGTCAATAAAACGCTGATCTATCCCCTCATAATGCCCGCAAATCAGGATCAGGTTACTCAACCTGGACAAGTCACGTACGATCTGCTGTGTCAGAGGGACTCCTCCGGGGCTGAGATGAACAATATCCGCGGTACCAGGAAGAGAAGCAGTAAGTCCTTGCAAAGCTTCGGTCAGTGGTTCAGGCTTAAGCAACATGCCAGCACCTCCACCGAAAGGGTAATCATCGGCAGTTCGATGCCTGTCCAGGCAGTACTGACGTACATCACGGATATGCACCTCAGCAGCACCAGCCAGCAACGCTCGTTTGAGGATACCCTCGCTCAGAAATCCCAGGAAAAGATCGGGAAAAAGAGTCAGGATATCGATGCGAATGCTCAGGACCTCCTTCTCCTATAACAAACCTTCCATCAGGCGCACGATGAGGGTACCGTCTAGTAAATTAGTTTCCAGTATTACCTCGTCTATTACCGGCACAAGAAGCTCGCGGCCATCGCAATGCTTGGCGAGCGCTGCTCCTTCAGGAGAGAGGGTGACTACATATACGTCGTTCGCACCCGGGAAAAGGACATCACTGACCAGTCCGAGATAGAGACCATCCTCGGAATAAACTCTCAGGCCAATGATTTGAAAAATGAAGAAACGGCCCTCGGGTAGAGTGGGAAGTTCAGTTGGATGAATACTAATCTCTGCTCCCACCCATTTACTAGCTTCTTTAATTGAGGTAATTTCTTTGCAGCTGAGAACCACTATACCCCTGATTGCTCTGGCTTTGACAGGATGCAATAGGATACTGTTGTCATCAGTAATTGCTGCTTTCATTTCTTTGATTTCGGAGAAACGCTGTGGTGAGTCGGTCAGAGGTTTAATCCTCAGATCACCATGTAAACCGTGTACTCCAACTACCAAACCGACGACAATGGCATCAGGTGTACGAAGATAACGGAGATCATCCTGCAGAGTCAAGACTAAATATCGACCTGATCCTCGACGATTGGGTCGACGATCTCCAGATTTACATAAGTCTTCTGCTTAGTAGCCGCAGCTTTTAGGATGGTTCTCAGGGCTTTGGCAATGCGTCCCTTTCTGCCAATGATGCGCCCCATATCATCCTGAGCCACCGATAACTCGAAGGTTATTTCATTGCCATTGATGCTTTCCTTAAGCGAAATCTGTTCCGGATGCTCCACGAGAGAAGCCACCAAAACCTCTACTACCGCACGCATGTTCCCACCTCCACCTTGGGTTACTGATCTCCTAACCTTTGCAAGAGAATCCTCACGCGATCCGATGGTTGAGCGCCTTTAGCGATCCATTCCCTGGCCTTTTCTGTATCGATCTTGATTGTCGTAGGTTCGGTCGTTGGATCATAATAGCCAAGTTCCTCCACAAACCGTCCATCCCGGGGAGAACGACTGTCAGCTACGATCACCCTGTAAAAGGGAGACTTATGAGCACCCATACGGCGCAGACGAATCTTTAGTGCCATGTGTACACCTCCTGTCGATTATATTTCCGAATTAATAGGGTTCATCCACCAAACTTATCATTAGCGACGTCCACGATGAAAAGGGTTAAGAGGATTGCGGGATGCCTGGTTTTTCCCGCCAGCAAAGGCTTTACCCATGCCACTTGAACCCATCTTCTGCATCTGTTTCATCATCTTGCGGGTATTCTCGAAATCACGCAGTAATCTGTTGACATCCTGGACTCTGGTGCCACTACCCATGGCGATCCTCTTACGACGACTGCCATTGATAATTTCCGGCCGACGTCGTTCTTCTTTGGTCATCGACAGGATGATAGCTTCTATACGCTTCATGTCTCCTTCTTCAATCCTGACATCCTTGAGATCGCCCATGCCAGGAATCATCTTCATCAGTTGGTCCAAGGGACCCATTTTTCTCATCTGTTGCATCTGTTCCAGGAAATCCTCCAGATCCATGGTGTTTTTACGCATTTTCTCTTCCAGGCGTCTGGCTTCTTCGGCATCATAACTCTGCTGTGCCTTCTCGATTAAGGTGAGGACATCACCCATGCCAAGGATCCTGGAGGCTAAGCGATCCGGGTAAAATGGTTCCAGAGCATCCATCTTCTCTCCGGTGCCGATAAACTTGACCGGTTTACCTGTGACTGCCCGGATCGACAGAGCCGCTCCACCACGGGTATCACCATCCATTTTAGTGAGGATGATCCCATCGATGCCTACCTTTTCCTGGAAACTCTGAGCTACATTGACTGCATCCTGTCCTGTCATGGCATCGACTACGAGAAGGATCTCATGAGGATGGACTGCTTCACGAATTTCTCTGAGTTCCAGCATCATCTCTTCGTCAACATGGAGTCTTCCCGCTGTATCCAGTATCACTGTATCCCGTCCCTGGTTTAAAGCGACCTGTACAGCCTGACGAGCTATCTCAGCTGGATTGCTCTGACCCTGTTCGAACACTGGCAAAGCCAGGCTCTTACCGAGAATCTGCAACTGTTCTATTGCTGCGGGACGATATATATCACAGGCTACCAGAAGAGGCTTCTTGCCGTTCTTGCGCAGATGATTAGCCAGCTTGGCACAGTGTGTGGTTTTTCCTGAACCCTGCAGGCCTGCCAGCATCAACACTGTGGGTGGCTTGGAAGCGACTGTGAGTCTGGCCTGATTGCCACCAAGCAGGTCGACGAGTTGGTCGTAAACGATTTTAACTACTTGCTGAGCGGGTGAGAGAGACTTCATGACTTCCTCACCGCTGGCTTTAGCTTTTATGCTGTTGACGAACTCACGCACGACTCTGAAGTTAACATCGGCTTCGAGCAATGCCACACGTACCTCGCGAAGCACCTCATCGATATCCTGCTCGGTCAGTCGCCCCTTGTTGCGGAGCTTTTTAAAGACCGCCTGCAGTTTGTCTCCCAAGCTCTCAAACACTATCTAACCACCTAACCTGTCTTGCCAATTGGTTCATGAGTTGTGCTGCTTCCGGACTCTTCTGAAGATCCTTAGGAAGCTTGGCAATCAGTTCCGCTGTAGCTGCCTGCAGATCATCCATCTGTTGGTGATCCCTGGCAATGTGTAGTTTACCTTCATAATCATTCAATGCAGCGACACCACGTCTTAAGGCATCGTGCACCGCTTGACGAGAGATACCATATATCTCGGCGATTTCTGCTAACGAATAGTCTTCGCTGAAGTAGAGGCGTATCACATCTCTTTGTCTCTTACTCAACAAGGAAGCGTAGATATCAGCCAATCGATTTATGCAGGTCGTCTCTTCCGGACTCACTTTCTGTCAACTCCATAAAACGAACTCACGATGGGCATAGTATCATATCATTGACTGCCTGTCAAGCAAATATACTTGTCACCCCATGGGTATGTGGTTTCAAAGGTTACAGTTACTGTGAAAGTAACTGCCAGAGACAAAATAGGTGGCCGATTTCGTAATCGACCACCATGATGAAGATGGGCCAGCGCAGCAAAATCATTGCACTATATGCGAGCGCTCCTCCCAAACACCACCGCTTTCCACCATGGCAATTGCCTGCTGGGGAGTGTGACTGCGAAAGAGAATCAGACCAATACCTGTAAGATAGCGATCAGACATAACGAGGCAACAATCGATGACACGGTCAAGATGATCCAGATCCGGTTTTTCACCATTGAAGTCGGTAGTCACCTTGAAGCGGATTTCTCCGTCTCTGAAATCCATTTCAAAGTTACCGACCATCATGTCATAATTGGCTCTATGCAGATACTCGGCAATATCTCCTCTATATTTCTCCGGAGCACTTAAAGGCAACAGAGCGTAAAGCGACAAAACGCTCCCTGTTTCATTAATGAAAGCCCAGAAATCATAACGTCCGTTTTCGCCACGAAAGCCAAAATAATAAGTTCTCTCGCCACGTTTCTGGTATTTCCAGTTCTCTCGCCGGAATAGCTCTTCGATGGCTTCACTAATACAATCCAAATGCCATGCACCTCCGAAACACGCCTATTAATAATCAACCATGCTGGACAGCTTCGGTAACTGATCTGCCACCGTAAAGAACTGCTCCGAAGGTGGGGAAATAAGTCTGAGCCATAGTCAATGCACAGTCCAAGAGAATCATGATTTCATCTGGGTGCGGTTCATGCAGGCTAAAAGACTGACTAACCTTAAAAAGAATCTCGCCATCATGGAAATCCAGTTCATAGTTGCCAAGAGTCATATTATAGTTGATCCTTGATATTAGTTCCGCAATCTCTGTCATGCGGGTTGCCGGCACCTGAAAAGGCATATGCACGTATATAGAAAGCGTGTTCACATAGGTACCGATCAAAGCATAGAGGTTGAAGCGATTCACATCACAGTTAAATGTGAAATCATAATAGTTCTCGTCTCGCTTTTCATAGCGCCAGGAGTGTTTCTCAAAAAGCGCTTCCAAAGCCTTGGCAATAGGATGCATCTTTTACCTCCTGCCTGCAAATCATGTTTAGATAAGATCCTTAAGGTTAAAACAAGTAATGCAAGACGAGCATGTGCACCGGATAAAACATATAAAAGGCATACTGCAGCACTCGGTTCTGTTTACCTGGCTTCCCGTTGTAGAAGTAGATGGGAACACTTGCCAGCACCCCCCAAAACTGGACCCAGTTCATGCTGTAAAAGGCTAAGCCAATGAGCAGGCTGGCGAGCAGAATATGAATCCTGCCTGACAACCAGAGATCGTAAATGAAGATCGTCACAATGCCGATTGCTCCGTATGATGCACCACTCAGTTCTGCCGCACTAGCAGTAATTGCCAAAGCCAACGCGTAATCGAAGGGTTGAGAAATACGATTCTTCAACCAGTCTTTAAGCATTAGACCCGCCAAACCCAGCCCCAGGGTTAAAAAGATATTCTGCCTGGAAAACTCCAGTATGGCTTTATTAAAAGTAATATCGTAGGGGATTTCTGATATCAGAGCAAAAACAGCCAAGCGAAGTAAGTATTTTTGGGGGTTCCTGGTGTGACGGTAGCCGTTGGCTATGAGAAAGGCATAGATAGGAAATGCCAATCTGCCAATCAGGCGAAACCAC
>WRDA01000007.1 GCA_009783675.1 Symbiobacteriaceae bacterium
ACGCTGCAGGATCGCCTCGTCACCACGGTTACTTATCGCCAGATCCATGATCTCGGCGATGATATCCATAGCCGCTTCATCGAAGCCACGGCTGGTTACGGCAGGGGTTCCCAGACGGATACCGCTGGTAACGAAGGGAGAAGCCGTCTCGAAAGGCACCGTATTCTTGTTGCAGGTGATGTTGATCTTGTCCAGGAGCGCCTCCGCATCCTTACCGGTTATTTCCTTACTACGCAGATCGACCAGCATCAGATGAGTATCAGTGCCTCCGGAGATGATATGGAAGCCACGTTTGACCAGCGCTGCTGCCAGTGCTCTGGCGTTTTTTACCACTTGCTGCTGATAAAGGGCAAATTCCGGTTGCAAAGCTTCCTGGAAGGCAGCAGCCTTAGCCGCGATGATATGCATCAGGGGACCGCCCTGGATGCCAGGGAAGATAGTCTTGTCGACGATGCGGGCATGCTCCGAAGTAGTCAGGATCAGACCGCCTCTGGGTCCGCGCAGAGTCTTGTGAGTCGTGGAAGTGACGAAATGGGCATGAGGTATCGGGCTGGGATGAAGACCTGCCGCAACCAGTCCGGCGATATGTGCCATATCGACCATCAGGTAAGCATCGACCGCATCAGCAATCTCTCTGAAACGGGGGAAATCTAGTTCACGAGAGTATGCCGAGGCGCCGGCAACGATCATCTTGGGCTTTACTTCCTGAGCAATGGCCATGACCTTATCGTAGTCAATGGTTTCGGTCTCTCTCTCGACTCCGTAAGCGTGAAAGTCATAGAGTAAACCGGAGACATTTACCGGTGAGCCATGTGTCAGGTGACCACCATGGGAGAGATCCATACCCAGAACCGTATCACCTGGTTCGAGGACAGACATGTAGACCGCGGTGTTAGCCTGGGAGCCCGAGTGAGGCTGAACATTAGCATGATCGGCGCCAAACAGCTTCTTTGCTCTGTCTCGCGCCAGATTCTCCACCTGATCGACAAACTCACAACCCCCATAGTAGCGACGGCTCGGATACCCTTCGGCGTACTTGTTGGTTAGCACGCTTCCTGCTGCTTCCAGAACAGCCCTGCTGACGAAGTTCTCCGAGGCGATCAGCTCGATGTGCTCCCTCTGACGACCTAGTTCACGGTCCATAGCCGCAACGAGCTCGGGATCAGACTGACGCAGAAAAGCCAACTCATTTACTTTCACTACAAAACCCTCCTCATTATGTTAAGGCAATTACTACTTACTCATTTCATAGACTGCCCGAGCGCCTCCGATCAGCTTGGGACGGCTATAAGCGGCGGTCAGGTGCGCCTCACCGATAGAGGTTTGCCTTTGCAGACGCAGCGGTACCGCTACAGGATGGATATGCATCCCGATGAGGGTATCTCCTATATCCAATCCTGCTGCTGCTTTGGCATGTAATGTCTCCACGACGATGGCATCGGCTAACCTGACGAAGGCGGTTGCAGCCATGGCACCACCAGCACCAGGCATAGGGACAACGCTGACGGGTTCGAAGCCAAGCTTTAGCGACGTTGATCTGTTGATAACCAACGCTCTGTTAAGATGCTCGCAACATTGGAAGGCTAAGACGATCCCCGCAGCTTGAGCTACTCTAGCAAAAGCCGTGAATAGACTCCCTGCTACCTCCATGCTGGAGGCCGATCCAATATGTTTACCCTGCACTTCGCTGGTGCTGCACCCTATGACCAGTAAGGAATCACCGATCAGCCCAGCTCGTTGGATAATCTCGTCCAGCACTGCTTCGGCTTCGGCTCCGAATCTCTCCAGGTCCATCTCGCACCTCCTTCCCCCAGAATCTTTAAACACCGCACGCAATGGAGCCAGATCTGCTACCTTAACTCAAACGATGTTGCTCTATCTCACTTATCTGGTCGTTACGACGTTTATGTCTGCCACCGAGAAATGTGCCCTGCAGCCAGGTGAGAGTAATTACTTCTGCCAGACCAAATCCGATGCTGTGCGCTCCCAAACAGAGGATATTACTATCGTTATGTTCTCTGGCCAACCTGGCGGCATAAGTATCGTGACAAAGCGCTGCCCTGATGCCGGAATGCTTATTAGCCGTTATACACATCCCGATGCCGGTGCCGCAGACCAAAATCCCCAGAACCTGAGGGTCCGCCTTAACGCCTTCGACTACAGCGTTAGCGTACTCAGGGTAGTCCACTGCATCCATACTAAAGCATCCCAGGTCCACAGCATCGTATCCTTTAGCCTGTAAGACGGCATGAAGATGCTTCTTCAGCAAGTATCCTGCATGATCTGCGGCTAATAAAACCCTTTGGGGCATACTATCACCTCAGGTGCTACAATTCTACTCCTGTGCTGTTTTTTCCTGCGCCAAAAATCAACAATTGGCAAAGGACAGGCTCACCTCTGATCATCTTGTAGCCTGGCAGGAAGGTTAACCAGCAACTCCTCAAGTTCGGAAGCGACCTGACGATACAGTTCCAGAGGACCTCCGTAGGGATCCCCGATTTCCCGATCATCTGCTGCGGGAGGTCCAAGATACTTCTTGAGGAGAAAGCACTTCTCGGCAAGGAGTAAATCCGGAAAAGAGGAAAGCAAAAAATCCCGATGTCGCTGGGTCATCACCATAATCAGATCCGCGTCAGCAAGAAGCGCAGCATTCACCTGTATGCTGCGCCGATGCGAGGAATCCATATTTCGTTCTCTGGCGATAGTCAGAACATGATCAGACCAGGGAGTAGTAAACATGACCATAGTGCCCGCAGATGATATTCTTAGATCGAGACCCGCCTGGCTGCAGATGCACCTGGCGATAATCTCCGCCAGTGGGGAACGACAGGTATTCCCGGTACAGACAAAGAGGATGCTTTGGATCATTTGCCTCACTCCCGTGTCAGGTAGGTAAGAAAACAGCTGCATTTATAGCATGTGCACCAGGTGAAATAGCCGCTGACGGTTGATTGTTACGTACTCAAATCGAAGACTTCTCTGGCTGCTCTGCGCAGGCGGTTCATGATAGCCTCGCCAAGGCCTTCGGAGGGAACTCCCTGCACAAGGATAATACCCGCTTTCTCTGCATCACTGTTTCTCAGTGCCGCGAAGAGATTGGCAGCAATCCGACGCAGCCTTTCTTCATCGCTGAGTTCCAGGGCGGTGCCAGCAGGCTTCAGGTCAGCCATGTCCAGGACCATTTCGGCGATACTCGAATCGAAAACAGGTTCACTTAGGAGCACGGCAACCTTGCGGTGGGTGCGCTGCCACATGTCTGCATCTCGAATCATCCTTTGCAGGACATCCTCCCGAGGTCCCAGATAGAGATAGAGCGGAGCCTTTGGAGCATAGTGATTATAACGTGTGCCAGGCGAGTGCAGAGAAAGCTGCTCCCCTTCCGCAGGTATCTCCTCCCGGAGATTCGCCAGATAAGGGCTTAGCATCTCCCTGGTAACGGCCCCCGGCCGTAGAATCGCTGCCTGGGGTCCGCTGAGATCCAGGACCGTCGACTCCACTCCAACCCGACAGGGACCAGCTGCCAGCAACATCCCTTGCAGGTTTTCAAAATCCTCCAGGACATGCTCCGGACGGGTAGGGCTGATTCTCCCCGATCGATTGGCACTGGGAGCGGCTAAAGGAAGTCCACAGGCTCGCAACAGATCCAAAGCCACGGGGTGATCAGGCATACGAACTGCAACCGTGGTCAAGCCTGCGCTCACCAGGGGAGAGATATCGGGTCGACGAGGCAAGACCAGAGTGAGGGGACCCGGCCAGAAGCGATTGATCAGGGCATCTACCGTAGCGGGCCAGCTGATGGCAACGCGGCGCAGATCCTCTTTCTCTCCGATGTGCACGATGAGAGGATTATCGCTTGGTCGCCCCTTAGCCGCAAAGATCCTGGCCACGGCCTCATCGGAGAAGGCATTGGCTCCCAAACCATACACTGTCTCCGTGGGAAAGGCGACCAGATCTCCCTGCCCCAGGAGAGTGGCTGCCTGTTGGATGCGTACGAAATTACAGGCTTTTTGCATCCTGCTCAGCGGAGCAGTGGATGATCCCTGGTACAGCGTGAATACTTGCAAAGAGATCCCTCCCTCGGATACAATTACGAATGCGTCTGCTCATCAGTTATCTTATCTGTTTACCCCTGCTCCAGACTTGCAGGACTTTTAGATTATCGTTTAGGACCACCAGGTCGGCATCACGTCCTTTGTTCAATGAACCCTTGCTGCTCTCGATACCCATAGCTCGTGCCGGCGTGAGTGTCGCCATTTGAACAGCCGTCTGAAGCCCGGTGGTAGTTTTGGTCACCATGGTACGGACGGCATCGCAGAGGGAGATGGAACTCCCCGCCAGGTTCCCTTCTTGGGTGCGGGCTACACCGTCCTTTAAGATGACATTACGTCCACCGAGAGGATACTCTCCATCGGGCATGCCGGCACTGCTGATGGCATCGCTGATGAGAATCCCCTTTTCACTGCCTTTTATGCGGGCGATGATGCTAAGCAAGGCAGGATGTAAGTGGATCCCATCGGCGATGAACTGTGCGTAGAAACTTTCCAGAGCCAGGACCGACCCGGCTGTACCCGGTTCACGTTGATGAAGACCAAGCATGGCGTTGAAGAGATGACTGCACTGGTTGACACCCCAGGTACGGGCTTCTCTGACCGCTTCATAGTCTGCGCCGCTATGTCCGATAGCGATGGTGATGCCCCTGGCGACTGCAGCTCTGACCAGTTCTTCACTGCCCGGCAGCTCTGGTGCCAGGGTAATTAACTTGATAACTGACTCGTCCAGATACTCCTGCCATTCGGCGCGACAATCCTTGGGATTACGCAACAAGCTGAGATCATGAGATCCACCAAAGCGCGGATTGAGAAAGGGACCTTCCAGATGAACTCCCAGAATTCTGCCACTCAGTTCGGAGTCGTTCATGGCTTCTTTGATCGCCAAAATACCTTGTCGCATCTCCTGAGGCGTGGCAGAAACCAGAGTTGGATAGAGGGATGTGGTGCCATTCTCAAGATGCTTTAATGCGATGCGACGGATCGATTCTACGCTGCCATCAAGAGCGTCGACTCCCCCTGCACCATGGAGATGGATGTCGATAAATCCAGGCGCCAGCCAGCAACCCTGCAGATCTACCGGAGCGAACTCATCGGGAACCGTAGAGACAGGAGAAATGCCGAGAATGCGCTCTTTATCCACCAGGAGTGCGGAGTTGAGGACAAGTTCTTCGGGCGTAATAATCCGAGCATTGAGAAATGCGAGTTTAGGCATAGTACCTCCTCGACTGCCTGAGCACTTATCAGGACAATATATCCCTTTTGCGACTGCCCGGCAGTTTGCTATCTTAATCACCTGCGGGCGATGGGGACTGCGATGCTTCATCATTTACATTTGGGCAATTAATTATTTTAGTCAGGGCAGTTTAGCTGCTACTATCCTTGTCACTCCGCTATAATCGTCGATGACATGCACATCTTGAAGGCCTGACTGACTAAGGATTTCACTGACTCGCCAGGACTGCCCTATGCCTACCTCCAGGACCAAACTGCCTCCAGGAGCCAGATGCCTTACGGCTAAATCTGACAGGATGGGATAGTAACTCAGACCATCTATTCCACCATTTAGGGCCTCCAGAGGTTCAAATTCACGGATCTCTCTGGGCAGGGTCGTCAAAGCCTCAGAAGAAATGTAAGGGGGATTACTGAGTAAGAGATCGTACTTTCCCTGGAGGGTCCACTCCAGGTCTCCATGTATCAGACGCACACGATGCCCCACATCGTGATGCTCAAGGTTTCTTTGGGCCCATTGCACAGCCTTCCATGCACGTTCAATGGCTTCGATTTGCACCTTAACCTCTTTGGGAAGGGTCAGAGCCAGAGAAATGGCGATACAGCAGCTGCCACAGCCAAGATCGGCTATACGTATGATGCGGCCTTTATCGCAGAGGGTAAGAGCATACTCCACCAGATGTTCGGTCTCTGGTCTGGGTATCAGAACTCCAGGACCAACCGCGAAACTAAAACCGAAGAATTCCTGTCGTTGGGTGATATACTGCAGAGGCATTCCGGTTAACCTGCTTTGCAGGGCAGACATCAAGGGTATCTCCAGGTTCTCCGGAAAGGGATAATCAGTATAAGTATAAAACCTGGCTGAACTGATTCCCAACAGATACATGATCAGGAGACGAGCATCGCGCCTGGCTTCTTCAGCGGATAACTCCTCGGTTAATATCTGCTCGGCGTAGGACCAGATCTCCCGAAAGGTCAAGGCTATACGCCCCGCTGTTCCAGGTTAGCCAGACGCATAGCCTGGTCCGAAAGGCTCAGGCCATCGATCATCTCATCCAGAGCTCCGTCCAGAAACTCGTTAAGCTGATAGACGGTCATCCCTATGCGATGGTCAGTGATGCGACCCTGGGGGAAGTTATAAGTACGAATACGTTCGGACCGATCGCCGCTGCCCACCTGACTCTTACGCTCCGCCCCCAGGGAGGCTGATTGCAGGGCCTCTTCGCGCTCCAGGAGTCTGGCTCGTAAGACCCTCATGGCCTTATCTTTATTCTTTAACTGAGATCGTTCATCCTGGCAGGTAACCACGATGCCCGTGGGCAGATGGATGATGCGCACCGCTGTTTCTACCTTGTTCACGTTTTGCCCTCCCGCGCCTCCGGAACGATAGATATCGATGCGCAGGTCATTGGGGTTGATCTGCACTTCAACTTCCTCTGCTTCCGGCAGGACTGCGACAGTTGCCGTAGAGGTATGGATACGGCCTGATGCTTCAGTCTCGGGAACTCGCTGCACGCGATGAACCCCGCTCTCGTATTTCAACCTGCTGTAGGCGCCCTGACCATCGATAGCGAAGACGACCTCCTTGATACCACCAAGATCGGTTTCATTAATGTCCATCAACTCGGCGCTCCATCCCCGACGCTCGGCAAAGCGGGAATACATACGATAGAGATCGGCAGCAAACAGAGCAGCTTCGTTGCCGCCAGCTCCGCCACGAATCTCGACAATGACGCTCTTGCCATCATTAGGGTCCTTTGGCAGAAGAAGCACCTTTAGCTGTTCTTCCAATTGTTGAAGCTGCTGCTTTAAGGAGTCGAGTTCCTCCCTTAACAACTGATGATAATCAGGATCGTGCGGCCCCTCAGCAGCAAAGGCTTCCTCCGTCGACTCCAGTTCCCGTAGGACTCGGCGATAGGTTGCGATGCAGCCAGCCGTCTCTTTTAGAGCGGTATGCTCTTTAGCCAGCTTCAAATATTCTGCCTGGCGGGTAACGATTTCCGGATCTGCCAAAGCAGCTTCCAATTCCAGGAAGCGTTCTTCAATTGCGATTAATTTATCGAGCATGATGAGCTATCTCCTTCAAGCACCCTCTGAAGAGCCACAATGGCGACCTCCAGCTGCGAGGTATCAGGTTCTCGCGTAGTCAGGCGCTGCATTTGCAAACCTGGCCAGATCAATAGATCGACCAGGGAGTTGTGGCCCTGAAAGCGTCCGAGAAGACGTAGAATCTCATAGGACACTCCGGCAACCAAGGGTAGCAAGCCCAGACGATAGAGTATGCGAACCCAGAGATTAGGCCAGCCAAACAGCGAGAAAAAGAGAGAGGATACCACCATGACGATGAGGAGAAAGCTGGTACCACAGCGAGGATGCAAGGACTTAAAGCCCGCTGCGTTCTCCGGTGTCAGTTCCCTGCCTGCTTCGTAACAGTAGATGGTCTTATGTTCGGCGCCATGATACTCAAAGACCCGACGTATATCCTTCATCTGCGAAATCAGGAGAATGTAACCGGTGAAGAGCAGCAACCTGATAGCGCTCTCCAGCAAGTTTCGGGCGATCGTACTCTCTCCGGTTATGACCTCCAGCGGTAAAAAGCGAAACAAGACGGTTGGCAGGATGATGAACAGCCCCACACTCAGCAGCATCGCCAGAGCAACAGCTAGCAGCATTTGTGCGTTGCTGAGGGTTTCTTCCTCTTCCTCACCCTGCATAGAAAGTTTAGCGGAGAGATTGATCATCGCCACGCCACTGGTCAGAGCTTCGATAAAGTTATAGATTCCTCTGAAAACAGGAAGGCGGACTACTCCCGGCAGACTCGCCGGTGACCTGCCCTGCATCTCTTCGACGACGATCTCCCCACTTGGCAGACGGCAGGCGATAGCCATCTTCCCAGCAGGGGATTTCATCATGACTCCCTCGATGACGGCCTGTCCACCGTAGATCAGCGGGGAGACTGTATTTTGCTGATCATCCTGCATACTATTATTGTCCTTTGCTTGTGTTTAAGTGAATGTAGTTCCTGTGCGCTACCCTAAAACCTGCTTCGGGGATAACAAGTGAACCCCTTGCACGTTTCGGGTAGCATGATCTTAGATGGGGACTCCAAGTCCCCATACCCCTGGACGGGAGCCTCGCTCCCGCACCGCGCGAACGCGCGGTGACAGACGCACACATTTTCATGCTTCAGAGTGAATGTAGTTCCTGGGCGTCTGTACAGAAAGGGACAGAACCGAGGGTTCAACCTTGGTTCTGTCCCCATGATCGGCTACTTCTCTGTCTCTGTCTCCAGGGTCATCCCCCAGCGACGCAGGAAGCGCTGTACATGTCCGTCGGTATCCACTAGTTTTTGTTTACCAGTAAAGAAGGGATGACATTTGGAACACAGTTCTACCCGCACCTCTTTCTTGGTGGATAACGCCGTAAAGCGTTCACCACAGGCGCAAATAACCTCCGCTTCATATACCGTAGGATGTATCTTGGCTTTCATTTCCAACTCACCTCGATCTTCTTCGCATAAGCAAAGGTGAGTATAGCATATCTCCATAGTAAGAGCAAGTACGTTTTTTCTCCTTGCGCTCCAATTCCGTTACTACGGATATTTTACTCAGATATCAACATCTTCCCTAACGCTTGCAGATAAGAAGCCACTGTAGTCCGGTTAAGATCATAGAAAACACGGTTACCCCGCTTCTCCAGATTTACCAGGTGCAGTTGAACCAGTGAGTTCATATGATACGATATGGTAGGAGATGTCAACCTCAGGGCAGTAGCCAGCTGACCCGCGTAACACTCTCCTTTTTTTAGCATAGTCAGGATGTTTAGCTTAGTGGTTTCCGCGATAGCTCTGCTGATTTCCGAAATCTGGGAATCAAACAGTGAGAGGTTGCGTGACTGTAACAACTCGTCGACGAAGATGCAACAGTAGAGGCGACTATCACCTCGATGACCGCTAAAGACAGTCACAGAGAAATCCAGAGTGGGATAGATATGATACAGCTCTCCTGGGTCTTCCCGGATGCTCAACCAGTCGCCTAAGGACAGACCGTCATGAGAGAGTCTATCAGCCAGAAGCTTTGCTTGCCGATGCACCTCTTGCTGCCAGGAGGAGATTTGCTCTGCGATGACCCTGGATACAGTTACGATATAGGGCTCGAGATAACGCAGATAGTGAGCAAATCCGGCATAGAGACGCAGAAGATCGTAACGATCCTCTGCCAGGTTGACGTTCTCCTCCAGCCAACCTGGGATACCTTGAGGGTGGTCGATCAGTTCTGCTGGAGAGATCAGATCGTTGAAGAGCTCGACCATACTGGCGATTATCTCTCGCTGCTCCGGTACTGCTCTGGCAGTCAGATCCGGTGTATCTGTACCTTCCTGTTCGCTAATTATCCCATACCACCAGAGAGCATGTGCTAAAGGCTGCAACCCATCCCTACGACGAAAGAGCAAATTCATCTCTGGTCCGCTGAGATCGACGGCGGCTTTGACTGCTTCACAGAGCCTGATATAGTTTTCCAGATAGCGGGTGTAGGGTTCTTCATCTGGGCTTCCCTTAAGGTCGCTCTGCAGACGCTGGATCAGAGTAAGATAGCTGTCCCCCTGCAGGCGGGTAAGGATAGCGATGCTCTCCAGAGTAAGGTCAAGTTCTTGGTGTAGGATGTAGTTCATGATGCCACCTCCTTCTGTTGTTGCCAGAGTGTAGCATAAACACCCTCTTGGCTTAGCAAGTCCATATGGGGACCATCCTGGACAATACTGCCTTCATCGATAACCACGATACGATCGGCGCCTTGGATCTGCTCCAAGTTGTGACTGACGATGATTATACTATGCTTCTTGCGTAGAGCTTCTATGGTCTGCTGTAAGCCTACCGCCGCTTCAGCATCCAGCATGGAGGTCACCTCGTCGAAGACTAAAACAGGAGCTTGGCGCACCAGGGCTCTGGCGATAGCGATCCGTTGTTTCTGGCTGCCGGATAGGGCCGCGCCTTTCTCTCCACAGGGAGTTGCGAACCCATGGGGCAGGTTTTGAATGAACTCGAGAGCTCCCGCCTCCCTGGCGGCGGTTTCGATCTCCTGCAGGGAGCATCCAGTTTTACCCAGAGCGATGTTCTCGGCGATGGTCAGGTCGAAGAGGGTACTGCTTTGATCGACATAAGCGAACAGGCTACGCCAGGCTGAGTTACCATGACTGTAAGCAAGTGAGCCTAAACTCAGGGGCAGTTTCATACGATCATAGATCCCAATGATCAGGCGCAACAAGGTCGATTTGCCACAGCCGGATTTTCCTACCAGGGCTACCATCTCTAAAGGTTTTATTTCCAGGGAAATATCTTTCAGTGTCAGCACTTCTGAATCGAGATATGCGAAATTAAGATGATCGAGGCGCAGAGTCGCATCTTCGTCCCAGACAGCTTCTGCCTCCACCGACGTAGCGCCTAGTGCCAGCAGACGCTCATCTTGCGCGAGGATATCTCCCAGGCGCTCGCAGGCAGCTATTGGTCCTTGCAAGTTGGCCCAGGCTTTACCTATCTGAGCCATACCTGAAGTGATCGCGGCCGCTAGAGGAGGCACCATCAGCAGAGAAGGCAACTCAAGCTCTCCTCTAGCCACCAGGAGGCCTCCAAGTCCGAAGATGCCGACGATGGTCACCCAACTCTGAAGGTTTGCGAAAAGATCCTGCCAGAGAGAGATCAGGGATTCCCGGAGATTCAAATGCAGGAGACTGCGATCGTAAGTAGCGAAACCCTCTTCCTCTCTGGACTGCAATTCGTAAGCCCTGATGATGGAGCCTCCGGAGATGAAGTTATTGATTCTGGATACGGTGGCTGCAGTTAGATTAAGCTTTTCGCGACTGAGACGACTGAGGGGTTCGGCGAAGCGATACTGGACCCCTAAAGAGAGGCTTCCCACCACCAGAGAGATTGCTCCCAGGCGCAGATCCACGGTGAAGATCACCAGGGCCGAGAGGACGATAGCTGCCAGGTGCATAGCGAAGAAAAACAGGGCCGAACCAAAGATCTGGGCAGCGAGATTGGCTTCCGTATTAAGGGCAGAGACTCCCTTACTGGCTAAACCGCTGCTCTGTTCGCTGCCGGTTCGAATGAACGCCCGAAAGAGACGCACCTTAAGATCCCTGCGACTCTGCTCTACACAGAGGGAGAAAGCCCAGCAGCCCCAGCCAACCAAGAGCATGCCTGCCAGCATCCACAGGATATAAATACCCGTACTGCGATAAATCCCTTCTCGCTCTACTGCCAGCATTGCGGCACTCAGCCCTCCTATCAGCATCGAGAGGATGTAAGACAGGAAGAAGGTTTGCCCGGCGTAACAGGTTAGAGAGAGCACATAGACGAATCCATAGGGCCGAACGAAAGAAAAGATGCGCAGCGCAGCTGCCAGGCCTCTACGTTCCTGAGTAGGATCGACTGTGCTAGACATCACTCGTCACCTCAATTTTTCCTGAATTAAATTGCCCTGAGTCATACATTGAAGCAAAGATGCCACCTTTGGCCAGGAGCTCAGTGAAGCTGCCTTCCTCGACGAGTCTTCCTTGGTCGAGGACCAGTATACGTTGACAGGCCTGTAAGACGCTGGGACGATGGCTGACAAAGAGGACCGTGAGAGGGGAATCATCTCCCAGAATACTCTGCAGCACGACCTCTTCACTGAGAGAATCCAGAGCGGAAGTGGCTTCGTCCAGGAGCAGGATGGGTGCTGCCTTGGCTAAGGCTCTGGCAACAGCCAGACGTTGTCTTTGCCCTCCGGAAACATTGTCAGCTCCTTCGTTGAGCTGAGTGGCGAAGCCTTCGGGCAAGCTTTCTATGAACCCTGAGATGCCAGCCTGCTGGCAGCTTAGCTGTAGCCTTTCCTGCATCAAAGATGTCAGTTTCGTTTCATCCCACTCCCCAAGCTGAGGGATAAGGTTCTCTCCTATACTGCCAGGCAGGAGATAGCTGTCCTGAGGCACATAGGAAACCATCTGACGCACAACTTTATAAGCCGGACCAGATAGCTGAGTAAACTGGTCGGGAGCTGAGTCCTCCGAAGTAGAAACGGCGTCGGCCATCTCCGACTTAACCCTGGCGGAACGCTCCGGAGTTACCTGATACGGTTCTGTATATTCGAGGAAGCCTGAGTCTGCTTCCAGCAGGGTCTGCATAAGCTTGAGCAGAGTGCTCTTGCCGCTACCGCTGCTACCCACGATGGCGAGTTTTTCTCCTTGCAAGACATTCAAGTTGATCCCCTGAAGCACCGGTATATCCGGTGTGTAAGCGAAAGATACCTCTCTTAAACTGATGAGAGGGCGAGGTTCGCTTGCCGATGTACTCTCCTCCAGGTTGATGAGCAAAGACTGCCAGGAGAGCTCGTTCTCCAGGGGTGCTGAGATATTCTCCGACAGGCGTGTCACCGATGCCAGTTTAGTCTGGATACTGCCAAGCCTCTGGGAAAGCATACTCAGCCAGTCTCCGGCTGAATTGGCTATCGTAGTGAAAGCCACAAAACCTCCCAGAGTCATTTCCCCTCTAACCACGGCTAAAGCGATGACAATATAGATAAAGAGGATCGGCAGGTTGGTTGCCATGACTCCCGAGATGATTAAAGCCAGATTCTTAGTTATCAGACCCTTGACTCCCTCGAAGTAGGCATTATAACTGGTCAGATAACGTTCCTCCACGATATCTTCCAGCCCATAGGCGACGATGGTAGTGGTGTTCTGTAAAGAATCATTGACGACCGAATTAAAAGCACCCTGGCGTTTGGAGACTTCGAAACTCAGAGCACTGATAGGACGGGAGATCATCAGCTGTAAGTAAGCCAAAGGCGGAAACATTACCAGGAAGATAAGGGTATAACCAGGTTCCATCAGGAACATGAAGACCGCTGCAACGATCATCAGGGTCAGATCTCCTAAAAAAGCGAAGATGTCCAAACTAAGCAAAGCAGCTGCCTGGGGAAGATCGTTACTATAGATGGAGAGGTGCTGACCGCTGCTTTGGCTGGAGAGCACCTTCAGTGACACATTCAGTACATACTCGGCGAACTTACCTCGCAGGGTGGACTCGAACTCGCCACGGCTACGTTGCGTCAGAAAGGTGTTGATCCCACTACTGCAGATCCTGACCGCCGTGAGACCCGTCAGTACCAGCAGCAGACGGGTAATTTCTCCGGTATCATTGTGGGTTGCGGCATCACTGATGCTGCCTGTGCTACGGGTGATAAAGAGATTACTAAGGGAAACGATCAGCGCCGTAACACTGCAGAGCAGAATCCGCCACTTGTATTTCAGATCGCTTTGGCGGATGAAGTTGCGGATGGTGGACATTCCTTGACCTCCTGTTCATGTCTGACGAGAGTCTGCATACCTTACGTGCTTTATGGTAAGGAAAACCAACTATCGCCCGGGGAGTAGTCACAAACACTTTCATTTTGATCTAACTTTTCTTTGATCTTTATCTACTTCGTTCATAATCTAACACATATGTAGATGCTTGTCAACTATTTCGAACAAAAAAAGAGTCGCCAATCGCGACTCCCTTTTTACAGGTAAATGAATCAATGTCAAAGTTCTCTCAGGACATTCTCGATCGTCAGATAGCTGAACCCTCGCCGCATAAGAGCCTGAAAGAGCTTGCGCCTTTGCTGCCAGGAAAGAATCTGTTCCGATTCAGGGGTTGCTGAGTGATCCACACCCAAACGCCGAAGTTGTTTGGCCAGGCAGATGCGGGCAACTTCCTGCTCTTCATCCAGAGTATAATGCAGTTCCAGAAGATCATCGTACTCCTTGAGGCCTCGCTCATGGAGACCATTTCGGACCTCCTGACGGCTTTTATCTTTTTTACGACTATCGATAAACCGCTCAGCATAGTAAGCATCGTTGAGGTAGCCATGCTCTTCGGCTTTCAGCAAAGCGTGCTCTACCGCAGAGCAGGTAAAGCTCTCTGCCAGTTTACGCAGGAGAAGCTTTCTGGTGTAATCCTGACGGCTTAACAGTTGCATGGCTTTGCGCCAGCAGAGCTCAGGGTCAGTCTCCTTGACTCTCCTCTGTAAATAACCATCGTCATCCACCGCCAAAACCGTTTCGTTTTGTACCGTAGTATCCTCCGTGAGAACATCGGCTTCACAGACAGCCTGTGGCCAGGATGCTCTGACTGCTCGCTGCTGTTTATACTCGGGTACCATTGCCTACTGATCCTCGGAGAGGTCCTCTAATGCTGCAATATCCAGATCGGCATCGCTATCCTCATCGA
Organism: Symbiobacteriaceae bacterium; assembly: GCA_009783675.1. Lineage (GTDB taxonomy): Bacteria > Bacillota > JAAYKD01 > JAAYKD01 > WRDA01 > WRDA01. The sequence goes on from WRDA01000007.1 coordinate 14,533, forward strand.
CCTCAGTCTTGGTTGTTTTAGCCACGGAGAGAGAGTCGCGCCCTTCGTTGAGAGCCGCCCTGACCTTCGCCTCCAGCTCCTCCAGAAGTGCCGGATGGTCATCCAGGAAGATCTTGACATTTTCCCTGCCCTGACCAAGGCGATCATCGCCATAAGAGTACCAAGCACCACCACGGGTAATGATGTTGAACTCTAAGGCCATATCCAGGACACAACCCTCGTTAGAGATACCCTTTCCATACATCAGATCGAAATCGGCTTGGCGGAAGGGAGGCGCCACCTTGTTCTTGGCGATTTTGACCCTGGTGCGATTCCCGATGACATCGTTTCCTTGCTTAATGGCTTCCACCCGACGAACATCAATGCGCACCGAAGAGTAGAACTTAAGGGCTCTGCCTCCTGTGGTCGTCTCGGAGGGGCCATAACTGTTGCCACCGATTTTTTCGCGAATCTGATTGATGAAGATCATGGCGCAATGGGAACGGGAGATGGCACCAGCCAGTTTGCGCATGGCCTGAGACATCAGTCTGGCATGAACTCCCACGAAAGAATCGCCCATCTCACCATCGATTTCGGCTTTTGGCACCAAAGCTGCCACAGAGTCGACCACGATGACATCCAAGGCTCCGCTGCGTACCAGGGCTTCGGCAATTTCCAGTGCCTGCTCGCCGGTATCCGGCTGAGAGATAAAGAGGTTTTCGATATCCACCCCAATCCGGGAGGCGTAGACAGGATCCAAGGCATGCTCGGCATCGATGAAGGCTGCCAACCCACCGTTTTTTTGCGCCTGTGCGATGATATGCAGAGCAACCGTAGTCTTGCCAGAGGCTTCGGGACCAAATATCTCGATGATTCTACCTCTGGGTACGCCTCCTACACCCAGAGCGACATCGATCGCCAGGCATCCGGTGGGAATGACCTCCACGGATAAGCGATCGTGGATCTCTCCCAGACGCATGATCGAACCCTTGCCATACTGCTTTTCAATAGTCTGCAGAGCATTACGTAAAGCCAGTTGTTTTTCACTGAGAGACGCCTCGCGATCGACAGTCGACTTAATAGGACGATTATCCTTGGCCATGGTGAAACCTCCTTAATCTTTCCTTCATTTTTTTATTTGTTTTCCATCCCTGGTTCCCGGTTAACTGATCATTTCGGCAGGAAGAATGCTGAGATACTGGTACTGTTTACCTCCCGAAGCGACGCTTTCGCTGCGACGATGAGCCAGACCGCCTTTGGCCAGCTCGGTCAGCCGATTACTGGCGGTGTTGATAGCCAGACCTTCGGCATCTGCCAGATCTCTGGCGGTTAATATACGCGACTTGTTGAGCATTGCCAACGCGCTCTCCAGATAAGGGCGGAGCTCTCCGATCAACTGTGCCTCCTCGGCACCCGCAATGGGAAGATGCTGCATGGCTATGCCTCTTTGCTTGAGCGCCACGAAGACATTTTCGCACAGAGCTTCATTCATGTTAGCCAGGAGTAGAAAACGATCACCGTATAGGCGATTGTTAATTTCGACAGCCAAACGGGTTACTAATTCGTCGGCACAGGAGTAGTCCATAATCTCTACTTCCTGAAAATCCAGGAGCATGGTGAGAGGCTCCTGTTCGGCGGACAACCTGGCTGCGATTTGCATCCTGATATTTTCGCCCATGCGCCTGGTGACCAGAATCACTCCCCAATCCTGCATCGGGACTTCCATCACTCTCAAGAAAGACCACCTCATTTAGTTCTCTGGCTGGTTCACCAACTTAGATCCACAGATTAATGTTGCGTTCATCGTGTTCATTGTTTCCGATGAACACGATGTAAGTATATCCCATAAACTGTCCCTTGGCAAGAGTCAGTTTATGGGATATTCTGTCGGTTTTTGTCGTTTGTGCTCCAGCACCCCGTTATTTCATCCTGGATGTATGGTATTCCAGAGCAATCTGGGTGCCTGGAAAGTATGCGCTTTCCGAGAACTCGTCACCGCCACCGGTGCTGTGAAGCAGAGAACTCCCGCTGTGCAATAGCATACTACCTTTTAGTAAAGCCGTCTTCTGATAGACCTGAGCCAATCCCAGCCCCCTGCCCTCATCAGATAACGAGGAAACACCCTGACGCAGAGCCTGCCTTATTACTTCAGCATCATCCCAATCTAAGGTCTGATAACGCTTGGAGAGACTGCCGCGTAAACCGATGCCCAGATCACCCACAGCCAACTGCAGGAATCGCCCCTTTTCCCCTGCATCCCTGTCGTTATGATAGCGATAGACCTGGGCGATCACCAAGCCCAGGTCCTGACTATGTTGGGTCACATTCTGGCAGAGTTCAGCCAAAAGTGTGCTAAGCTGATTAGCCAACACCGGTTCTAAGATCCGGCTCTTCTCGAAGAGGCTCTTCAGAGCGGTGAATATTCTACCGACCAGATCGGGTATCTCTCCCTCATGGCGCAGAGGAGTCAAGGGCAAGAGCCACTCCTCTTCCCGGGTAGATGAATAAAAAGCCTTGCTCTCAGGCAATACTTGACCAAGATTCGCTGCGAACTCCACGAAACGACTGCGCCTTAAATATCCCAGGGCAGCCGTATCCAGAGGGAGATAGATGGCCACTCTCTCCGAAGCAAAGAAGAGATAGCGTAAAAACTCCGCAGCCATGATGATACCGAAGGGGTCGATGAAGCGTACTTCTTTAAAGGAAAGGATGTTCAGATCTCCGCTCCTGGGTTTTAGACGATACAGTGCTCTGGCAGCTTGTCTGCCGGTGACCCGCTGCGGGAGGGTCATGTAGTTCATCAGTTTTCCAGTGTAGCTTGGTTAGCCGCAGGAACTGGCAACCCCTGCAAATAAAGCCAGAGCAGGTAAGCAGACTGTTTGGCCGCTCGAAACTTATTGCGTAAACGATCTTGGGAATAGGTATTGCGAAAGAGAAGCGTGCCTTCCTGAGACGCCAGAGCCTGATAGATAAGGCCCACCGGCTTGCTTTCGCTGCCCCCTCCTGGTCCGGCCACTCCGCTGATGGAGATGGCTAAATCAGACCCGCTCGCAGAACGTGCACCCTGAGACATAGCTGCTACGGTTCGAGCGCTGACTGCACCATAGCGTTCCAGAATCTCTGCGGGAACACCGAGATGTTGCATTTTCATTTCGTTGCTGTAGGCTATCCAGCCTCCGCAAAAGAAACCGGAACTGCCAGGAATGTCGGTGTAAAGATTACCGAGTAAGCCACCGGTACAGGATTCGGCTACGGAAAGAGTCAAGCCTCTCTCCAGCAGCATTTTAGCCGTAACCGTGAAGAGGGTATCATCATCATATCCATAAAGATGCTGCCCCACACGATTCCTGATCTGTTCTTCCAGCGGTGTGATCTGGGCCATAGCCAGTTCCTCAGTCTCCGCTCTGGTAGTCAGGCGCAGCTCAATCTCGCCGGTCTTGGCATAAAGAGCCATGCTGGGATCTTTCTGCCTGCGCATAAGGTCGAGTAGCTCTGTTTCCAGAGCCGATTCTCCGATCCCGATGAAATGCAGGATGCGACTGTAAAGATGAGTATTCAAGGCATAGGTGCGTTGCAAGAAAGGCCGCACATGGTCGCGATACATGGCTTCCATCTCCCAGGGTGGTCCCGGCAGCATGAAGACCCAACGCCCATCTGCAGGCACGGCATAGCCGCAGGCGGTCCCCCCGGGATTAGGCAGGATGATCGCTCCGGCGGGTTTGAGGGCCTGCTTAAGGTTGTTCTCGGTCATTCTCTGGCCCAGACGCTCCTCCAGCCACTGCCTCTGCGCCCCATCCTCCTCTAAAGACAGGCTCATCGCCATGGCTACACCTTCTCTGGTGAGATCATCATCGGTGGGACCGAGGCCTCCGGTAAGGATGAGAATATCTGCCCGATCCAGGCTCTCCCTGATAGCCATGCTTAGGCGCTCCAGATTGTCGCCTATGGTCTCCTGACGATAAACATTCACTCCCAGCTCAGCCAGCCTCTGGGCTAGCCAGGCTGCGTTCGTGTTGACGATCTGTCCCAGGAGAATTTCGGTGCCTACGGAAATTAACTCGGCGTTCATGATACGCTTCCTTTCCGGGGATTATTGTCACTTAAGATTGTGAATATGGTATTGCTTCGGCCAAAAGATCATAGCCGTCGACGCCGGTGATACGGGCAGGGATGAAGGTCCCCGGGGGTGCATCGCAACTACTGACTCTGACAAGTCCATCCACATCCGGAGCCTGACCGGTAAAGCGTCCTAACATAACTCCATCTGGTCTACGGGCTTCCAACAGCACTGTTACCTCCCGCCCCAACCAGCGAGAAAGGGTAGACTCGATCATACCTTGCTGGACAGCCATCAGCTTTCGCCGGCGGCTCTCCTTGACCCGGGTGGAGAGTTGCCCTGGCAGTACTCCTGCGGGAGTCTCCTCCTCCTGCTCATATGCGAAGACACCGAGATGATCGAAACGCATCTGCTTAACAAAGTCGCAGAGAGCGGCGAACTCTTCCTCGCTCTCTCCGGGAAAGCCAACGATGAAGGTACTGCGCAACATCAGATCTGGAATCAGGTGACGTGCTTCCCGAAGCAGTTGCAGGTTTTGCCCCGGAGCAACCGGACGATTCATCGCTGCCAGAACTCTAACCTCACTGTGTTGCAAAGGCAAATCCAAATAAGAACAAAGACGTTCCTCCACAGCCATCAGCTCCAAGAACCCACGGGTAAGATGGGCAGGATGACCATACAAAACGCGCAACCAGCGAAGTTCAACAATGGTAAGCAGGCTTTGGCAGAGCTCGGTAAGACGACTCTCGCCGTAGATATCCATGCCATAGCGCGTACTATCCTGAGCAACCAGGCAGATCTCCCGGGCACCGGTAGCGACGAGAGCCTCGGCTTCTCTATGGATATCCTCAATGGAGCGACTGCGGAATCGACCTCGAATGAGAGGAATTGTGCAGTAGCTGCAACGGTTATCGCAGCCATCGGCAATCTTGAGGTAGCTGGTAGCCGGCAGAGTTAACCTCTGCCTGGGCATCCCGGCCTGAGGCAGAAAACACTCGGGTTCTTCCACGATGGCGAAGGAACGCTCCCCCTGTTGCAGACGGGTGATGACTTCCCGGATGCGCGGATAGGAACTGCTGCCTAAGAAAGCGTCGACTTCAGGCATCTCCTGCAGGAGTTCTTGGCTATAGCGCTGGCTGAGACAACCAGTAGCGACCAGATAGCATAGCTTCCCTTCGCTCCGCCAGCGATTAGCTGCAAGCAGCTCCTCGATAGCTTCCGACCTAGCACTGGCAATGAAAGCACAGGTGTTGATCAGGATTATCTCTGCCTCAGGTAGATCCATAACCATGTGATGCCCGGCTTCCTGCAGATAACCCAGCATTACCTCGGCATCGACAAGGTTCTTCGCGCAACCCAGTGAAATCAGGGCAAAACTCAGATAATTCAAACGTAAACCTCCCGGCTTCAGGAGCAGAGCACTACTCTCGCAGGTGACTCTCTGGTCTCCCCGATGCAGGCAAAGAAGACCCCGTAGCTTTTAAACGCCTGCTCCAGGAGATGACTCTTCTCTCTGGCGATACTCATCAGCAGACCTCCGGAAGTCTGAGGATCGCAAACTATGTCAGCGAGCTCTCGGTTAAGGGAAGACAAGCCTGCCACCTGGTCGGCAAAGGCTTCGCGATTACGATAGGCCCCGGCGGGTACAAAACCCATGGCTGCCATGGCTACTGTCTCAGGCAGCAGTGGCAGTGAATCGGCCCAGATGCGCAGTTCACAGTTTCC
>WRDA01000008.1 GCA_009783675.1 Symbiobacteriaceae bacterium
CTGGCTCCTATTATGGCGTGCTCCACTGGAAGGCATCTCATTAAGCAGCGTATTCCCTCGAAGACCTGATGAGGACGATCCGTAAGTAGATGAATATCGCTTGTCAGGTAAGGATCGGATTCAGCGGCATTTATAATCACCAGATAAATTCCAGGCATTGCGGCTTTAAGATGGGTAGGAAAACCCAGACCACCCATTCCGACAATTCCACCCTCTCTGATTAAGCTTCTAAGCTCCTCCGGTGTAAAACTCTCCCAGGCATCGAAGGGAGCAACCCCTTCAGCTAGCCTGTCTTCACCATCATTACTTATGACGATAGAAGGAACTATTGTTCCGTTACAATCTTCGGATTCTAAAATAGCAGTGACCTTTCCCGATACCGACGCATGGACAGGAGCGCAAACTCCGGTAGAATCACCGATTTTTTGCCCCATAAGGACTCTATCGCCCACACTGACCAGAGGTTCAAGTATCACTCCATGATGTTGTTTTAAGGGAATACTAACCTCGCTGGGAGGCGGTAATACCTCCAGGGATGTTCCGATGCTGTTGGCAGGTATGCGAGGTCTAACGCCGCCCTTTAATTTGCGTGTCTGGATGTTAACTCCTCCAAGTATCGATGCATCCTCAGTCGAACCAGGTATAAATATCCCGCAGAAGAGTGATTATGCTAAACTCAAGGTCAGGAGACAATGATCCGGAATCGTTCAACCACTCGGAAAGATCAGTGCAGAAATGCTGCAGTATCCAATCTTCATCTGGTGCAAGACCGGGAGGTAGACTCTGTAAGTCTGGAACTTCAGGAGATTCTTGCTCCAGGAGAGCCTGAATAACACCAACCAGGGAGTAAACAAAAGTCTCCTGAGCTTTCCTGGTAATTGCAGCTTCACCAGTAAATATCCGGGGATCGGCGAGTTCAATACTCCAGTCTGAGACGAATGAATCGGGGAAATCCGCTTCTTTTAACTGCTCAATTAAAACTGCAGTCTTATCTCTCTCAAAGAAAGCTCCTGCCTGGACAGTATAATATGGACCTTTGAGTACTATTTCAGCGGAAAAATCCTCATTGAGAACTGCTTGCAAAACGGCACTTGCACCTTCGTAGGTCGATGAAGCTATCAACTGGACTTGGAAATAAGCAATAGATGGCAGGTCGGCTGCGAACGATCCTGATGACAAGTCCTCTGGTGTTGTTCCGGCCGTCGGGTTAGTTATCACAGGATCTGAAGAAGGATATGTAGCACTACTCCCCGGTGAAGTCACTTGCCCTGGGACAGTCGAAGCAACACTGGAAGACTGTGTGCCTAAAAAAGTTGGCAAAAGAGCCTGACTCAAAATGTAGCCAAGGGCTACAGCGCTGATCATAAGGACTACAATTATAGCGAAGACTACCAATGGGCTGTTCGATCTGGGTTCCTTTTGAATTCGGTTGCGGCGACTTCCCCTGTTCGATTGCCAATCCACCTTAGAGCCCTCCTCAGGAACTGAATACCATTCCCTATTATATCTAATCTCTCTACCTAAGACTTCGCTTTCAAGCCCTTTAATTCCTTTTGCAGTAAAGCGATAAAGAAACCATCTCCTAAGCCTGATGCAGTCGTAAAGGTGACCATGCCACCAGAGCCATCGATGGCTAGCGGCAGATGCGCCCGCTCCAGCGGGACGAGTGTCATTTCAGGGTAAGATCTGGTCAACCAGGCAATGTTCTCTTCATTTTCCTCCGGTTCCAGTGAGCACGTGCTGTAGAGGAGACGTCCCCCCGGTCTCAGCGCTGCTATCGCAGAGATTAATAAACGTCTTTGCAAGCTCTGCAGAGCAGTAAGCTGCGATGGCGACTTTTTCCATCTTGCGTCAACTTTTCGTCTGAAAACCCCTGTGCCCATACAGGGCGCATCTACTAATACCCTGTCCACCGGATTGTCCTGCCACATGATGGTCCCATCCTGGCATCTTACCTCCACAATGCTACATCCGGTTCTGCGAACATGATCCCTGATTAGCTCTACTCTGTGTTGATGGATATCGAGGGCTATTACCCTTCCTTCATTGGCCATCAGTTCAGCTAAATGACAACTCTTGCTACCCGGTGCAGCACATAAATCCAGGATTGACTCTCCGGACTGTGGACTGAGAAACAATGCAGCGAGCATAGCGCTGGGATCCTGTACTGAAAAGAAACCCTCAGCTATTTCTCTGGCAACTGCAGAGATCGGAGCATCAGGTAAGCAATACGCTTCAGGTATCTCCGGAGTGCTTAACCAGGACAGACCCAGATCATCAAGGATCCTACCCCCTTCTCCTCCATGCAAACGCAAAGAATTGCCGCGTAACCAGAGAGGGGGAACCAAATTGTTACAGCGCATTATCTCCTGAGTAGTGGCAACTCCGAAGTTATCCAGCCAACGACTGACAAGCCACTTGGGATGCGAGTTCTCTACGGCCAGGTATTCTGCTGACTCCCGGGGAGCCATGATCTCCCAAAGTGTTTCCCGGCAAGCCCGACGCAGAACTCCGTTCAAATAGCCAACGCTCCTGGGTGAAAGGGTTTTAAGCGCTTCACAGGTCTCAGAAACTGCTGCATATGCAGGTACATGATCAAGAAAACGCAGTTGATATACTCCTAGTCGCAGAGCGCATAGCAAGATGGTATCCAGTTGAGAAACAGAACGTCTTGACCAGCGTGCAATGAAGTGGTCAAGGTATAGCTGCCAACGCACTGTACCATACAAAAGCTCGCTGAAGAAGCTGCGATCCTTATCATTCCAGGTTATTCGATTGCGCAGAACTTCCTGTAACTCAAGATTAATATACGATCCTGATTCGATGTTCGCCAAAGAACGGATGACATCTCCTCTAACTGTCATCACTGGTTGCCTGTGATTATAAACTCCTTTTATCCCGGTTTTCATCTGCCTAATACCAGATTGGAATCTCTGATACCATTAAACCAACTGACTGCAGAAACACGCTTGCGTCCTTCCGGTTGGACCTCCAGGAGGAGGAGAGCGTCACTGCCTGTCACGAAACAAGGACCTTCACTTGTATTCTCAAGCAAACTACCAGGTAGATCTTCATAGAGGGATTCCACTACTCTGGATCGCAGTACTTTCAAGCGTTTACCACGCAACTGGGTCTCTGCTCCTGGTAAAGGAGACAAGGCGCGGATGCGATTATGAATAGCCTGAGCAGAATCAGACCAGGAAATGATGCAATCCTCAGCTTGCAGGCGGGAGGCATATGAGGCTATTGCCTCGTCTTGTCTTATTCGCATAGACACACCGTTTTCTATTGCTGTTATCACTTCCAGGAGCAGACTAGCTCCCATCTTCGATGTCAGATCATGCAAAGTACCGTAATCCATAGCCTCATCAACAGGAAACGCTTGTGATGCAATTATATCTCCTGCATCCATTCGTGGTACCATGTGAATGATTGAAACACCTGTCTCATTTTCACCTGCCATCAGCACTCTCTGCAGAGGAGCAGCTCCCCGGTAACGAGGCAGCAAAGAAGCATGCAGATTGATTGCCGCTATACTGGGATGATGCAGTAGAGCCTTGGGCAAAAGCTGCCCATATGCTACAGTAACTAAGAGATCTGCTTCAATGGCTATTATCCTGGTCAGTGAACCTGGGTCCTTAATTAGTTTTGGTTGAAAGATCATCTCAATTCCCAGAGCCCTCGCAGCCTTTACTACAGGAGGAGGGGAAAGGGTCATACCCCGATTCCTTGGCCTGTCCGGCTGAGAAACTACCAGAGAAACTTCGTGCCGCTCCTGTAGGGCGGTCAGAGATGGCACAGAGAAATCAGGTGTTCCAAAGAAGATGATCCTCACTTCTCACCCCTGCGGTACTCGATAATCGCACGTATGGTTGCAGGTTTGTCACCATCATCCAGTTCACTTGGGTCTATGAAACGAATCACTTTATCTACAAAAACCTGTCCATCCAGATGATCCATTTCGTGACGCAAAGCCCGAGCCATTATACCCTCAGCATGAACTTCAATTACCTGCCCTTCACGATCCATCGCTCTTATAAGAACAGACTGAGGGCGCGATACCTCTGCCCAAATGCCAGGATAGCTGAGACACCCTTCGATATCCACAACCTCTCCCTCTTCACCAATCAGGAGAGGGTTTATCATCTCATACAGAGCATTCTCATACTCAGCAACAATAATCCTCTTTGCAATGCCAACTTGTGGTGCAGCCAGTCCTAAACCCTGATGCGCCCGCATAGTTTCGACTAGATCATCGAGGAGCCGAATCACCCCAGGATTGATGACATTCACTTCCTTGGCAACTCTAAAGAGCGCCGGATCTCCAGCACCCCTAATAATTCGCTCGGCCATTATCTGCTCCTCTCACTCAGTATATCAGTAGTAATCTACATACGTAGCGGGTCAAGAGTGATGCTAAGTTGTATATTCTTTCCTGGCGGATGTTTTTCGCTTAATGACCTCAGAGCATCTTTTAGTCGTTGACGACTATCTGCTTTAAGAATCAACTGATAACGGAAACGCCCGGATTGTCGATAGAGCCGTGCTGGTTGTGGACCTCTGACTTCACAACCAGGATCAATCTCTGTCGACCACAGGTACATGCACCTGAAAGCATCCTGCGGTGTGAGGGCGGAAGCAGTAACCCAAGCTAAAAATGAAAATGGAGGCTCAAAGTGCTTCTCGCGACGAGGGATCTCCGTGTTGTAGAACGCCTGATAGCTCTGACTACGCACAGCCTGAACAAGCGGATGCTCCGGAGCATAGCTTTGGATGATGACTCTGCCGGGATGGTCTCCTCGACCTGAGCGACCGGAAACCTGAGTCATTAGAGAGTAAGCTTGTTCAGTTGCCCTGTAGTCCGGAGCTCGCAGAATACTGTCAGCTGATATGATCCCGACCAGGGTTACGGCAGGAAAATCGAGACCCTTGGCTACCATCTGGGTCCCGACCAATATTTCTGCCTGATGATTACCAAAGGAACGAACAATTTCGGTTTTTGCGTCCCGTTGACGACTGCTATCAGCATCCAGTCTGAGGATGCGAGCCTGGGGGAAAGCCTTTGCGCACTCTTCAACAACTTTCTCAGTTCCAATGCCAAAGAAACGCAGATAACCGGATCCACACTGAGGACATTTGTCTGGCATCTCTATTTCATAATCACATATATGACACTTAAGATGTGATTCCTGCCTGTGCTGACCGCTAACAGTCTGGTGACCACTATCTTTATGTTCGATGAGAGGCACTTCGCATTCAGGGCATTCCAGAACAAAACCACAGGATCGACAAAGTGTCATACGGTGGAATCCTCTTTGATTGTGGAAAAGGATTGCTTGTTCTCCCCTGGAAACTATCCCCTCTAGATCACGAAGAAGCATACGACTGAACAGAGATCGGTTACCTTCCTGCAACTCCCTGCGCATATCGACCAACTCGATTGCCGCCATGGGACGCGCATGGATTCTTTCTCCCAGAGAAACCAGCTTATACTTCTCATTACAGGCTAAATAAAAGGACTCCAGGGAGGGAGTGGCAGATCCTAACAGGATCCTGGCTCCGTTGTAATTTCCTCTCCAGATAGCAACATCACGAGCATGGTATTTTGGATCCTCTTCGCTCTTGAACGTATGTTCGTGTTCTTCATCTAGAATGATCAAACCCAACTCTCTTAGAGGTGCAAACACCGCAGAGCGAGCACCCACCACGATCCGCGCCTGTCCAGTGCGAATCATACGCCAGTTTTGTTTTCGTGCAGAGTTGGTCATTCCGCTGTGTAAAACGACAACCTTATCGCCAAAACGATTCCTAAACCGATCCATTAACTGAACTGTGAGGGTGATTTCCGGAACCAGGACCAGACAGGAATGACTCTGCTTCAACTGATCCTCTATGAGATGCATATAAATCTCGGTTTTACCGCTTCCGGTGACCCCATGTAACAGAACCGGACGAGATTCGGGAGAGTTAAACTCCAGAATAATATCGTCCAGTGCCTGTTGCTGAGCAGTAGTCAGTGTATGCAGAGGTTGATAGTGCGAAGTTGGCGGTACTTCCTTCGCGGAGTCCGCAGAGCTATTATTCTTCCTGCTTCGACCACGCGATGCCTGAGGAAGAACTACTGCAAATGCATGCGCCCAGGGAGTCAGGTAGTACTCTGCTAACCATTCGATTAAAGCAAGCTGTTCTGTTCGTAAAACCGGACCCAGATCATCATCAAGCAAAGCCGTTATCGGACGAACCGCAAAGGTGGGTTCTTTCTCACCTATTCCGACAACGGCTCCTGTAGTTATCTCATTCTTTAAAGGCACTTTAACCAACGAGCCTATTGCCAGAGTCCCTACCATCTCCTCGGGGACAGAATAGGTAAGACCTTCGGCAAGTTCACGAACGGGTCGATCCAGCTTCACCAAAGCGTAGGTCATTACTCGTCCAGTCTCAACCCGGTGTCATCAGCTGTCATCTTTCTTTGCGCGTCCCGATTTACTCACAGTGTCCTGTGGCGGATCCTCTTGAGGGTAGTATACGCCCTCACCATACTCCTCCTCATATTCCAAAGGATCAACGAATTGGTAATGAAGCTTGCCTTGCATAAGGTCATCAAAGGCACGCAACAGTGGTTTTCCTTTGGCACTTGTAGGGTCTTCCATCATTAGTTGACGAGCACGCCTGGCGGTAACTACAACACCGGTGTAACGACAGTCTATAAACTTGTACATTTCGTCTGAAGGTATATACTCAGGCATCATCGAACCTCCTTTACTCTTCGGAATCATCAGATTCCCGGTCTGCTTCTTCTCTGACCCGTACATCTTTCTGACTGAATCTGTTGGCAATAGTCTCCGGGTTTATGGCTGAAAGAATGACATGACCACTATCCATGATCAGGACCGCTCTTGTTTTTCGGCCAAATGTGGTATCAAGCAACATACCTCTGTTCCGAGATTCGGAGACTGTACGCTTTATTGGCGCAGACTCCGGAGATACCACCACAACGAGACGATTGGCAGATACCAGGTTGCCAAACCCAATGTTTATTAGTTTCACGTCCATTTTAGCGTCTTCTCCTTTCAGGATTGGACAAGCCTACCTCTTTTAAGACTTGCAGAGACACGAAGAAGCATCAGGTTCAGGCCACTTTCCATACCCAGACGACCACTCTTCATTCTGCTGTCGCTCTGACAGCAGATGGAGAGCAACTCCCTCAGCTCTTCTTCATGAAATAACGATCCCTTCTCTGCCAGCCTTTGGACATGAAAGGCGTGCAAACCCAGAGTCCTGGCAATGGCAGTATTATTCTGTTTGCTCTTCTGCAGGGATAAAACCTGTATCATCTGTCTCACCTGACCGGCTAGCGACGAGAGTATGCGTGGAACACTCTCCCCTCTGCGAAGGAGTTCATCCACCAGATCAAAGGCATCTGCCAGCTTTGACTCTGTGAGAAGATCGATCAGTAAATAAACCTTAGCATCGATGGACTCCGACAGGACCCGCTCAGCATCTTCAGCCGTTAAGCGAGACAGATCGGGATAGGCTGTCCGCAACTTGCTGATCTCCTGCACAACTATTCCAGGTGCTTCACCCGCAATCTCCTGGATGGTTTCTGCGACACCATATCCTGCAGTAAACCCCTCCGCACGCAGTTGCTCCTGGATAAAAGATAGCATCGCACTTCGTTTTAGAGGGTTACACTCAACCAGCAAAGCTTCCTTATCCAACCATTTCCACATTCTGCGTCGCTTATCCAGAGAACCTGGATGGACAATTACAACAGGTAATTCATCCTGCATTTCTGACAGCGCTCTTTGCCAGAGACTTTCTTCGTTCTCATCTCTGCTTGAACTACTTGATGAGTCCTCGCCTCTACGAGCGGAGCGCAGGAAAGAAGGTTCATCGATGATCAAGAGACGTTCTTCTCCAAAAAGAGAAACCTGGCGATAGTTTTGCAAATCTGTAGGTTTGAGTTTCCTGCCGTCTATATGATAAAGGTTCATCTGCCTTAATGACACGGGGATCATTTTCTTCAGTTCCCTGAGCACTTGAGTTATCTGCCACTCATCTTCCCCGTAGACAAGATATAAGGAAGCCGCCGGAAGATTGCGTTGTAAATCCCGCCAATCCATATGCTCCCCCCTTTGAGAAGAACCGTTAAGCTGTCAGCCAGCCCTGTTTAGATTCACCGTCTGTGAAAGCATTTCCTTTCTATTTGATAACTGTTTCATAACTCCATTGAATGCCATCGCTACATAGTCGAACAGAGCCAACGATATCGGTTCGCAGCACCAAACTACTCACTTCATCCAGCCGGTTTAGCGTCTCTCCACTAGGATGCCCATACGAGTTACCTACTCCAACTGAGATGAGAGTCGCAGCAGGCTTTATACCTGCGAGCCATTCGGCGCTGGACGCATTCCTGCTCCCGTGATGTGCTGCCTTGAGAATTACCTGGGCATCCTGTTCATGATAACCACGCCCTAGAATCTGTCGTTCAATATCTGCTTCAGCATCACCATTCAACCAAATCACTGTCTTACCATACTCTAATCTCAGGACAAGCGAAGAGTTGTTGACCTCTCCGAAGGATGGAGTTGGAACTAGCTCCGGAGCAGAAATAACCTCGAGGAGAACGGATGAATCAAGGTCAAGTATCTCCCCCTGGTTAAGCAAGAGGTATTTCATCTGTGGAAGAGAAGACAGCCACATACTCAGTTCTGCTGGGAGTGTCTGGCAGCGCTCCAATCTGGGTAGTCCAACCATTTTTGTAGGGAAGCGGTCATAAGTCTGCATTACACCCTGGTAATGGTCTTCATGGGGATGCGTGAAGAGCGCAAAATCGAGATATTGCACCCCTTGACGGCGCAAAAAGGGTACTATTGTATAGCGACCGACTTCGCTGACGAATTGAGCTGAGCCTCCACCATCGATCAGCATGGTTTTTCCGTTAGGAAAACGAATGAAGATGCTGTCACCCTGACCAACGTCCAACATGATAACTTCAAATTGGTATGGCCATGGATGAATGATCATTACAACTGAAAGCATGACAATTCCTGAGACCAGGCCCATCTTTTTGCGCCTGGCGAATATAGTTTCAGGACTTAGTACCAGCAGCAACAGTGCTCCGTAGAAGACAAAGACCAGCGGCCAACCAGGAGAAGGTATGTTCCAAACAGCTCCCGGAAGACTCGCTGTGACCTGTGCAATGCTCACCAGCAGATGCAGTAAACCTCTTGCGCACAGTGCCATACTCGTTGTGGCAAAGGCACCAAAAGGAGCAAGCAGGATAAGTAAAATTGCAATAAACTGGATGGGAATAATTAATGCCGCACAAAGCAAATTGCTAAGAGGAGCTACCAGGGAAATCTGATTGAACAGTTGCACTCCCAGGGGTAGGACGCCAAGCTGAGCAGCAAACGTTACACCAAGACTTGTTACCAGAAACCTCGGCAATTTCAACTGTTGCAACCAGCGAGTAAAAATAGGATTAAAGAGCATGATACCCGCGACAGAGAGGTATGATAACTGGAAACCTGCTTCAAAAATGGCAAAAGGATTGTGGAGGAGAATGAGAATTGCTGAAAAGATCAGCAAACTTGGCCATTCAGGTCGCCGATGCATAATCTCTGCAGCTATCAAGATTAGAGCAGTAATGCCAGCACGCAGAATCGAAGGCTCAGAGCCAGTCAGCAACATGTAAGCGATAGTCACAACGATCAGAAAGGCACGCTCACCCCAGAGGGAAATCCGAAAATAGCGTAGTAAAAATCGCAGAATTAAAAAAAGAACAGCGAAATGACCACCCGAGACGACTAATAGGTGAACAACCCCTGCCTGTCGAAAAGCATCGTCCCACTCCTCAGGCAGTTCATCATTCATCCCAATGGTTAGCCCGGACAGTAACTCAACCCACTCTCTCTGCATAAACTCCTGGCCGGAATCCAGAAAAGCAGAGATAACCATCTGCCTAGTTTTGTAAAGAGAAAGCTGCAGATTCCAACTATCCTGGGGCAATCTATAGAGTAATTCTACCTGATCCTGATTTCCACTGGCATTTCCGATAATACCTCGACGTCTAAAGAGCAGAGACCAATCAGGGTCACCAAAATTCCTACCCTGACGATAACGATTTATCTTTACAATGGCTTCGATTATATCCCCAGGTTGCCAGGACATTCCAGCACTGCTCTCAGAGTCTTCTTCAACCGATTCCGGATCTCTGGCAGGATAGAGGCGTAAGCGTATATGACCTTCAAGTGGTATCCACTTGCCGCTTTTATGGATAAAAAGATCATTGAGGTCCAGGATCCAATCATGACCTTGTTTTCTGGGAAAGCCACCAACCATACCCTGAATTCTGGCCTCCTGGCGATCCAGATCAACGGGTAGAATCTCTGGTAAAGCCAGCCAGTGTGCCGATGCATAAAAATAGCCAAGAGCCAGCGACAACAGCAAAACGCTCCATACAAGACCTTCATCTTGTATCTTTTTACGCAGGATCCATGTTCCTACTGTCATCGCTGATACTAACAGCCAAGAAGACCTATAATCGACTGACTGTAGGCAGATGCCTGTTATAAAGGAGATACAGAACCAAAAAAACGGTCTTTTCAACGCCATATGCAGACCTTCAAACAGTGATCAGGTCGCGCAGCTGTTCGAAGATACCGCTGCCGATTCCTGGTACTTTCTTCAAGTCATCAATGGATAAGAAAGGACCGTTGCGTGCTCGGTAATCGATTATGGCCTGGGCTCTGACGCCTCCTATCTGAGGCAGAGTCTCTAAAGTGGCTTTGCTTGCCGTATTGATATTAATTTTGGCAGAGCTCCTGGTATCTATGCTCTCTGCGGTATCTGACTCTGTCTCGGTTGCTTCCTCTCCTGTGCGAGGTAATCGATAGCGAGAGCCATCCTGTAACACCATCGCCAAGTTTACGGCTTCTCGATCTGCCTCTGCATCGAAACCGCCAGCCATTCTAACAGCTGTATCCAGACGAGAACCCTCTGGAAGTTCGTAGACCCCTGGACTCTTTACTGCTCCGACAATATAGACAATAATACTCCTGACCTCTGGCGTTGTTGCACCCGATACTGCGGCAGTACCGGGATCTGACGTTCCTGAAGCCGCTGTTGAGTTCCAGGGAATAGCAGTTAGGGACGCTACTGGATTAAGACTCTTCTGATAACTGTTCCACCAGGTTATCCCGATGCCCGATATCAGGATACCGAGAATCAAACCAAAGATTACCTGCTCCTTATGCAACTGAGGCATTTTACTACCACCTCTTACGATCAAATAAGAGACTGGTACTACGTAAGGAGTGCAATCACTGCTCCATAACTAGGCTCTATAAATATTCGTGATCTGCCTTAAAATCCCTTGTCTTTATCTCCTAATTGTTGAAATAGCCATGCTTCAATATTTTCCATGGGAAGTCGTTGCTGCTCCATGCTGTCACGGAAGCGAATCGTAACACAATCATCGTCAACGCTTTGAAAATCGTAAGTTAAACAAAAAGGCACGCCTACTTCATCATAACGTCGGTAACGCTTTCCTATACTCCCCACATCGTCAAAGTCCACCATCCAATGCTTCTGTAAGCGTTGATACACTTTAGTTGCAGGTTCACTGAGTTTCTTGGAAAGAGGTACAACAGCTACCTTAATCGGTGCCAGCCTGGGATCAAGATGCAGAACTGTGCGAGTCTCACCGTCACTAAGGAGTTCTTCATCGTAAGCATCACATAAAAAAGCGAGAGCCAGTCTGCTCACACTGACGGATGGTTCTATGCAGAAAGGAATGTATTTTTCGTTTGTTAAGGGATCTAAATACATAAGGTCCTTCCCGGAGACTTGAGCATGACAACGCAAGTCGTAGTCTGTACGATTGGCAATACCCCATAGTTCTCCTCTGCCAAAAGGGAAGTCGAACTCAATATCAGTCGTTGCACTGGAATAATGCGAAAGCTCTTCCGCTTTGTGATCCCGCAGCGTTATGTGATCCGGATTTAATCCTAAATCAAGTAACCAACTGCGACAAAAGACGCGCCAAAAATCGAACCATTCATCAGCCGATGATGGCGAGCAGAAAAACTCCATCTCCAACTGCTCAAACTCACGAGTCCTGAATATGAAGTTACCTGGAGTGATCTCGTTGCGGAAAGCCTTACCTATCTGACATACTCCCAAGGGTAGCTTGCGTCGCGTAGAGACCAGTAGATTTCTAAAGTTTATAAATATGCCCTGGGCTGTCTCCGGTCTTAAATAAACCACAGACTGGCTGTCTTCCAGGGCACCCTGGTGTGTTTTAAACATCATATTAAAACGTCGAATAGGAGTGAAGTCCCTGCTTGAGCACAGAGGACAGGTAACTGCTTCCTCTCGTAAGTAATCCTGCATTCTGTCGAATGACCAGCCATCCGCATTTATCTCCCGGCCAATTGCGACGCTGTGATCTGTAATAAGTTTGTCCGCCCTGAATCGTGCCTTACAATTACGGCAATCTATAAGCGGGTCATTAAAGTTACCGACATGACCTGAAGTAACCCACACCTGCGGATTAATTAGAATCCCGGTATCGATTCCTACGTTATAAGCCGACTCTTGAACGAATTTTTGCCACCACATCTTTTTAATATTATTGTTCAACTCGATTCCCAGAGGACCGTAATCCCATGTATTGGCCAGACCACCATATATTTCCGAACCTGGATATATATATCCCCTGGTCTTACACAGGTTCACAAGCTTGTCCATGGTGAGAGAAGACATATTTTACTCTCCTTAACTAAAGTAGGCGATTTGCAACGCCTCGCGGACTTCACGCATAGTTTCCTCTGCCAGGAGCAGCGCTTTTGCTGTACCAGCTCTCAATATCTCATCTACACGACCAGGGTGCTTCTTAAGTTCATCCCGGCGTTCACGTACTGGTTCAAGGAGGTCATTTAATACACCTGCGAGACGTTTTTTACAGGCTACACAACCTATAAGTCCACCACGGCATCTCTCTGCGATATCCTCTTTCTCAACGTCATTAAATGCCAAGTGATAGGCATAAACAGTGCAGATATCGGGATGTCCGGGATCACTGGCTCGTATACGAGCAGGATCTGTGACAGCCTTGTTCACCTGGTTTAGTACTTCCGAGGTATCATCGCTTAAAAAGATACAGTTGCCCATACTCTTGGACATTTTAGCATTTCCGTCCAAACCTACCAGACGACCCACTCTGCCTACCAGAGCTTCCGGTTCAATCAGCACAGGTTTGTATAATTCGTTAAACCGACGAACTATTTTACGTGTCAACTCCAGATGTGGTACCTGATCTTCTCCAACAGGAACCACATGCGCCTTGCAGAAGGTTATATCTGCTGCCTGGGATACCGGGTAACCCAAAAAACCGTACATCAGATCATTATACCCGCGCTGTGCAGCCTCACTCTTAATAGTGGGATTATGGCGCAGGACATTCACTGATACAAAGTTAGAGTAAAGTACGGTTAGTTCGGCAATCTGCGGTATCATAGACTGGACTACGAAGGTGACCTTGTCAGGATCTACACCTACAGCCAGATTATCTTCAGCAGCCTGCCGCACATCAACTGCCAATGCTTCAGGGTTCTCCCAGTTAGTGGTTAGCGCCTGGATATCCGCGACGAGTATCAGAGTATCATATTCATCCTGAAGCTTAACACGGTTTTCCAATGATCCGAGATAATGGCCAAGGTGGAGTTTACCTGTTGGTCGATCCCCGGTAAGTATGCGTTTCTTCAATCTTATCTACCTCCAGATTCATCACAGGGATATAAACCCTTGAAACCAGTTTGCCTGAGAGCTTCATAAAGAACAATGGCTACTGCATTGGAAAGGTTGAGAGAGCGAGATTCGCTGATCATAGGTATGCGAAGATGCATCTGGGGCTCTATACCTAGAATATCAGCGCTGAGACCCCTTGTTTCCGCACCAAACACCAACAAATCACCATCTAAAAATGAAGCAGTATTGTATGCACGCGCTCCTTTGGTAGTCAGGTAATAGCGTTTCCCTTCTGCATAAAGGTTAAAGCTTTCCCAATCAGGATGAATGTGCAGGTCGAGAAGATGCCAATAGTCCAAGCCAGCCCGTTTCAGCTGACTGTCAGACAAGGAGAAACCCAGAGGTTCCACCAGGTGCAGGATCGAGCCGGTTGCAGCACATAAGCGAGCAATGTTGCCTGTGTTCGGCGGGATCTCCGGTTCAACTAGAACTATCTGGAAAGCCATGTTTTCTCTCCCACAAAACACATTCTTTTATTCTACGCAAACATGCATCACCATTGAAGATTCTAATATAGGACACCAAATAGGGGACTCTATTGACATATGCATAGCCATCTCATATAATAAACTCATGTTTCAATGAGGGAGGTTAATCATGCCACGAAGAATCAGTCAAGATGAAATGCAGGAGATAGCTGACCGGATTCTCAGTTTTATACGCTCGGAGATGCTGACCAAAGGGTTTGCTCCTTCAGTGCGGGAGATCGGAAAAGCCACCGGTGTCAAATCAACGGCTACCATATATAAGTATCTGTCCCGTTTGGAAGATATGGGCTTAATGCGCCGTGATGCCAGCAAGCCAAGAGCTCTGGAGATTCTCGATATATATCAGGTTCGTCCTATAGCTATGGTTCCCGTTCTCGGTCAGGTAACAGCAGGGGTACCCATCCTTGCCATTGAAAACATTGTCGGACATCTGCCTGTACCCGAGCACATTCAAAGTAAGGGCGAAATATATGCCCTGAAGATTCGAGGCGACAGCATGATCGAAGCTGGAATTCTCGACGGGGACTTCATATATGTATGCAAGCAAAACAGTGCCAGCAACGGGGAGATTGTCGTTGCCCTACTGGAAGATGAGGCTACAGTAAAATACTATTACAGTGATCCCAAAGGTATCATGTTGCAGCCAGCCAATCCTGCTTATGAACCGATCTATACCAGGGAGTGCACTATCCTTGGTCGGGTTATGGGTCTCTACAGGGAGTTTATCTAATAAGATAGCATAAGCACTAATATCTGATGGTCTCCTGTTTCTACTACTAACATATAACTTTTACAAAGTGACCTTAAGCCGATCCCAGCCGCTTGCTATCAGTAAGCGGTTTATTTTCTGCGAATCTGCTGAGCAAGTAGTTCACCAGACTGCTGTAGAGCGCTTACCAACTTACCTGGAAATGAACTGCCTCCTTGAGCCAGATCCGGCCGACCGCCTCCTCTGCCGTCCAGAATAGACGCTAGTGCACGTAAATAACTCCCTGCATTCACGCCTATGTTAACAAGGTCCTTCGTAGCCGCCGCCAACAAGCTTAACTTGCCATCGTTTTCCGATGCCAGGAAGACGACCCCGCTCCCCATTCTATCACGTAGATGATCTGCGAGGATCCTTAGTCCTTCTGAGTCCACCGCAGAAACCTTTGCAGCGATTAACTTAACTCCCTCGACTAATTGAATCTGGTCCATGAGTCCATCGGATAAACTCCTGGATTGCTCCAGCCTGAGTTTTTCCAGATCGCGTGTCAGGTCACGGTTTTGCTGGATCAGATCTGCTACCCGAGACATTAGCTCCGCTGGATTGGACTTTAAGGTGACAGAGAGGTTGTTTATAACTTCCTCATTAGCATTTAGCAGTTCCAGAAGGCTTTCACCAGCGACAGCTTCGATACGCCGTAAACCGGAACCGCAGCTGCTCTCGCTTAGGATATGCAACAGGCCTATTGCTCCGCTGCTGCGAACATGACATCCTCCGCAGAGTTCCAGGGATTCCCCAATCTGAACAACACGAACTGTTTCACCGTATTTCTCATCAAAGAGCGCCGTCGCGCCGATAGCTCTCGCTTCATCATAGGTCATCTGAGATACGATCACTGGTTGGTTCGCCATGATTAAAGCGTTCACCTGGCGCTCAACCTCTCTGAGCTCCTGAAGAGTCAATGCATCGAAATGACTGAAGTCGAAACGCAGACGATGCTCATCGACATGAGATCCTGATTGATGGACATGAGAACCTAGAACCTTGCGTAAAGCCAGGTGAAGTAAGTGAGTAGCTGAGTGATGACGGCTGATAGCTTCTCTGCGTTGTCGATCGACGACTAACTGTACTCTGTCACCCACAGAAATGGCTTGTTTACCAAGAGTAACGCGATGAACTATAGTCCCTGCTTCGCGAAAGGTAGCGGATACCGTAAGCGCTTCATTACCCAGAGAGATAAACCCGGTATCTGCGACTTCACCCCCGCCTTCCGGATAAAAGGGTGTCACGTTTAAGATAACATCAACCTCACCGGGAGGATGAACAACTGTCAACTGTTCACCTTTTTGCCAGAGAGCGATTATTTCACTCTCCATAGTAAGATCATCGTAGCCAAGGAAGCGTGACATAAACTCCCGTAGTCCTGCCCTCCCTATGCCCATTACATCGATACTGCCCCTTGCGTCTCTGGCGCGTTGTCGCTGCTGTTGCATAGCTTTGAAAAAACCAGCGGTATCAATACCAAGGCCGCTCTCTTCCAGTAGCTCCTGAGTCAACTCAAGAGGGAAACCGAAAGTGTCATGGAGGCGGAAAGCTTGTTCTCCATCGAGGACATTAAGATTGTTGGTCTTCATACTGCTGATATATTGCCTGACCATCAGCAAACCGCTCTCCAGGGTTTCATGGAATCGACTTTCCTCGGCATCGATCACGCGGCAGATGAAGTCTGCCTTCTCCAGCAGATGAGGGTAGCCTACGCAATGAGTCTCGATGATAAACCTGGCTGCTTCTGCCATGAAGGGACGCCGAAGACCGGACATCCAGCCAAAACGGGCAGCGCGGCGCATCAAGCGTCGGAGAACATAACTGCGTTCCTCGTTGCCTGGCATTACGCCATCACCGATAAGCAGAACTACTCCTTTAAGATGGTCGACAATGACTCTCAGCGCTACTCGTTCAGGACCTCCGGCATTATAATCGACACCTGTGATCTTAATCAAGTGCTCGAGTAAAGGGTTATGCAGGTCGATTTCGGTGAGGGAATGCTTCCCTTGCAGGACCATGGCCACACGATCCAAACCAAGGCCGGTGTCTATACAGCGACGTGCCAGGGGAGTAAGATTGCCGTCCTTATCTTTATCGAACTGGGTAAAGACCAGATTCCAAATCTCTAAAAAACGATCGCAGCTGCAACCCATGCTGCATTCAGGGGAATCACAGCCGTATTCCGGACCACGATCGATAAAAATTTCAGAATCCGGACCACAGGGTCCCACACCGATCTCCCAGAAGTTTTCCTCATCTCCGAAGCGATAGATACGTTCTTTGGGTATGCCAATCTCGTCATGCCAGATATCATAGGCCTCATCGTCATTTTCATGAACAGTAATATATATTTTATCTGCAGGAAGCTCCAGGACTTCGAGGACATACTCCCAGCTCCAGGATATGGCTTCACGCTTAAAGTACTCCCCGAAGGAGAAATTGCCAAGCATTTCAAAACTAGTACCGTGGCGTCCGGTCTGACCAACACGATCCATATCAGGAGTGCGAACACAGCGTTGGACAGTAGTCACCCTTGGTGCAGGTGGCGTCTCGATGCCTGTAAAATAAGCTTTGAAGGGTGCCATTCCTGCTCCTATCAGGAGCAAACTTGGATCATTAACCGGAATGAGACTCGCTCCAGGCAACCGTAAGTGCGCTTTACTTTCAAAGAAGCTTAAAAAGCTTTCTCGGATTTCATCACTAGACATGTATTTCATTAAGACCACCTCCAGGGTTACATAGTCATATGAAGCAAGCTCTCGACATTATCTCGGTATTATAGGAAAAACCGCACTTGATGTCAAGTGCGGTTTGCCGGTTCGTGTGTTTGCCGGTTCGCAGTTTCAGTTGCTACCTTGAAGTATGAGGGTTCCACCCTCATACTCTTGGAAACCTGTATAGAAGTTTATAACAGGTCTTCTTGGGGGCCTGCTTGTAAGACTTCCCGCACCTGTGAAAATAGCTGATCACTCATTTTATCCGAAAGAAGACTACTTTGTTTTAACTGAGCGATGCCCTCTTCAATCTGAGCACTGCTATAATCTCTGCGTAAGAGGTCATATCCTGAGATGACATTGTATAAA
>WRDA01000009.1 GCA_009783675.1 Symbiobacteriaceae bacterium
AAGTACATTCCCTCTACGAGTCATGCTCTGCAGAACAATCCTCGCCTGGATTTGCGTTTCTGCGATGCCATCGAATACATCAAGCAGGTCAAGGAAGAGTTCGATGTCATCATCGTCGATTCCAGCGATCCTATCGACATCGCTGAGGGCCTCTTTACCCGCGAGTTTTACCATAATGTTCATAAGGCACTGAAGCCAGGGGGCATGGTCTCCATTCAGGGAGAGTCCCCCTGGATTCACCGTCAGCTGGTGAAACGCATAGTCAGTGATCTGGAAAGCGTCTTCTCTATTTCGACCTTCTACTGGAGCAACATTCCCACCTATCCTAGTGGTACCATGGTCTTTCCCATCGGTTCAAAAGGAAACGATCCCCGGGTGCCTATCAGACCTGCCGTGCCAGGCTTAAGGTACTACTCTGCTGATGTTCACAGAGCTTCCTTCGCCCTGCCCTGGCATCTGCAGATCGAGCAGATGGAGTCCGGGCCAGCTATCTACCACTGGAACTAGGGTCAGCGATCATGCTCAGGAGCTGCAGCCTTACTGAGTTGCTGGACATGGGCCTGACCATTACGGATATAACCAGGCGCCTAAGTGAGATCGATCAGGAAAATGGACTCATCGATGATAATGGACAGATTATCGAACGTGCTACCAGGTTCTATGAGGAAACTGACTATCTTTGGCGGGTGGTCATGGACGATAGTCAGATCGTAGGCTACTGGTCCTTTTGTATTCTTAACCGGGGGATCATGGCTAGGGTTGCCGCCGGTCAGTTTAGCGAGCAAGACGTGAGTCATCTCACCCTTAAGATCGATCCCTGCAGCGGGATCAACAGCTTGTTCTTCGATTGCGTTTCTCTTAGCAAAAGTCATCAGGGCAAGCATCTCTCCGGCTATCTGCTGAAGTCGATGTACACAACCCTGGCGCAGTTGCCGGAGTCGGGGATTTATATCGATCAGGTCTGGGCCAGTGTCTGGACCGCTGCCGGAATGCGATTCTGCGAGAAACTTGGCTTTAAGCATCACCTAAGCAATCAACACAAGGGTGAAATCTGTAAAGTATCCTTCTCCTTATTGCTACGGCGTTTAGAAGAGTTAAACCTGACCTATGGTCTGTAGGGAGTTGAACTCTTTGCCTGATGATTTCCCGACCATAAACCTTACATCACCCCGGGTGGTTAGCGTGCTGCTGGACAAGTATGGGCTGGCAGCACGCAAACGCCTGGGGCAAAACTTTCTAATCGATCAGAACACTCTGCAGCGAATCCTGACTGCAGCGATGATCGAAAGACCAGCTCAGGTCCTGGAGATCGGGACCGGGCTTGGAACCTTGACCCGTGAGCTGGCTAAAGTAGCTGACACGGTCATTTCCGTCGAGATAGCTCTAGAACTCGGTCCGCTTCTGGAGGAGACTCTGGCCGATCTGGACAATGTACGCCTGATCCTCGCCGATGCTCTCTCCTTGAAATTCGCTGATCTCTGGCAACCAGAGCTTCCTCGCTATATCGTAGCCAATCTGCCCTACTACATAACCTCTCCTCTGCTCCTGGCCTGTCTGGAGCTGGAGATTCCCGCCAAACGCATGGCCTTTCTGGTGCAGAGGGAGGTTGCTCAGCGTTTGGTTGCTTCTCCCGGTTCTAAGCTTTATGGGAGCCTGACTGTCTGGGCCCAGGCTTTGGCGGAGGTGTCTGTCGAGGGCTATGTGCCTGCGAGTGTTTTCTACCCGGCTCCTGCGGTTGCTTCGGCTATCGTAACCCTGGAACCCTATCATCACTCCGAGCATGGCCTGGTCAGTAAACAGGCTTTGGAGCTGACTAATAGGGCTATCTTCGGACAGCGGCGCAAGAAACTGCGAAACGCCCTGAACACCTCTCCCCACTGGCAGATACCCGCCGCAGAGATCGACAAGGTTCTGGCAGATTTGGCACTCGATCCCGGGATTCGAGGGGAGTCCCTGACAGTGAAGCAGATCATAGCTCTGGCCAACCATCTGGCTGATTATCTGCCTGAGCAGGATGATCCTTAGCATCAATGGAGGTAGTAATGTCATCGAGTAATCGTTTTACACTTTCAGCAGTCCTCCTGGTGCTGGGTTGCTCTCTGATGCTGGCTGGTACCCGGGGCGGTGAGTTGCTCCTCATCATGCAGAAGGCGGTCCTCGTTTGTCTGGAATGCATTGGGTTGGGCTGATGAAGCTGCGGGACTTAAAGTTGAGCCATAGGCGCCTGATCAGCCAATTTGCTTTCTTCCTGCTGCAGAATCCCCTGCTACTAAACTTCAGCAAAGGGAAGATCCACACTGGCAGCAGCAAGATGATTTGTACTCCTGGACTAAACTGCTACTCCTGTCCGGCAGCAGTACTCTCTTGTCCCCTGGGATCGCTGCAGCTCTTTCTGGCTGGAGCACAGCATCGTCTAAGCCTGTTCGTGACCGGTTTTCTCCTGACCACCGGAGTCGCTTTTGGTCGTCTGATCTGTGGTTATCTTTGTCCCTTCGGGTTGTTACAAGACTTGCTCTATCGCCTGAAGACGCCTAAATTCCCAACGACCTTGCGTCACCTGAAGTATCTCAAGTATGTGGTCCTTATCCTTTTCGTTATCCTCCTGCCCTTGGTCGCGACACATGAGCTTACGGGACTTGGCAATCCCTGGTTTTGCAAATACATATGCCCTTCCGGGACGGTTTTCGCTGCTCTGCCGCTGCTCGCCGCTACAGAAGGGCTAAGGCGTTTTCTCGGTTTGCAATTTGTGCTTAAGCTCTCTCTGGCTCTGGGCATACTCCTGTTGGCGACTCCGATCTATCGCTTCTTCTGCCGCGTCCTTTGTCCTCTGGGAGCGATCTATGCTCTGCTCAATCCATTGGCAATCTATCGTCTGCGCTGTGCCAGGGAGAGTTGTACCTCCTGTGGCGCCTGCGCCAGGGCTTGTCGTCTGGGGCTTCATCCCCAGGTTAAGGCTAATACTCCCGAGTGTCTCCACTGTGGCGACTGCCTCTCGGCTTGTCCTCAGAAGGCTCTGGTTTATGGTCTGAGAGACTAGACGCACATGAATTACATTCACCCTGAAGCATGAAAATGTGTGCGTCTACGCTACATGTTAGTGTAGTGCGGGAGTGAAGCTCCCGTCCAGAGGTTTGGGGACTTGGAGTCCCCATCTCAGATCCTGCTAACGGAAACGTGCGAGGGGATCACTTGATGTCACCGAAGCAGGTTTTCAAGTTAGCAAACAGGATATAAGCTGCCATGGAAGTATAATAGCAAAGAATCCGCTGGCCAGATCAGGCGCAGACAAAGGCCTGATTTGGCTGCTTTGTGCTTAGGGGTATCATGCATCCTCCTGATCGGGTTTTCACCCGGCAGGGATTTTTGTCCTGCATGTGGAATATTCTACGATATATTCGGTAAGTGTAATGGAAAAAGGAGAGAGAGCAGTAAATGGCATTCAAATCTGACATCGAAATTGCCCAGGAGGCAACCCTTCTGGATATACGCGAGGTAGCCAGAAGACTGGGACTCAGAGAAGACCAAATCGAAATGTATGGCAGCTATAAAGCCAAGATCGATTATAACCTCCTGAAGCAACCTGTGAGCCATAAGGCGAAGCTGGTGCTGGTCACGGCTATCAATCCCACGCCAGCCGGAGAGGGTAAAACCACTACGACCATCGGTCTGGGGGATGCTTTAGGGGTCATCGGTAAACGAACCGCCATCGCTCTCAGGGAACCTTCTTTAGGACCGGTATTTGGAGTCAAGGGTGGCGCTACCGGAGGGGGTTATGCCCAAGTCGTGCCAATGGAGGATATCAACCTTCATTTTACCGGGGATTTTCATGCCGTGGCAGCCGCCAACAACCTGCTGGCGGCGATGATCGACAACCACATCTATCAGGGTAACGAAATGGCCATCGATCCGCGCCGTATCACCTGGCGCCGTTGCATGGATATGAATGATCGTCAGCTGCGTTTCATCAATGATGGTCTGGGCGGGAGTGCCAACGGAATGCCACGGGAGGACGGCTTCGATATTGTCGTCGCTTCCGAAGTCATGGCCGCCTTCTGCCTGGCCAGTGATATAGTTGACCTCAAGGAGAAGCTTGGCAATATCGTCATCGGCTTCAACTTCGCGGGAGATCCCGTCTATGCCAGGGAACTCAAGGCTCAGGGAGCGATGGCAGCTCTGTTGAAGGACGCACTTAAGCCCAATCTGGTGCAGACCCTGGAAGGCACTCCGGCGTTTATCCATGGGGGCCCATTCGCGAACATAGCCCATGGCTGCAACTCGGTCATGGCCACAAAAATGGCTTTGCACTTCGCTGACTATGTGGTTACCGAAGCTGGTTTCGGGGCGGATCTGGGCGCTGAAAAATTTATCGATATCAAGTGTCGCAAGGCAGGGTTAAAACCCGATGCCGTGGTCATCGTGGCGACGGTGCGTGCCTTAAAATATAACGGTGGCATGAAGCGGGAAAACCTGGGAGATGAGGACCTGGTTGCCCTGCAGAAGGGTATGCCGAATCTGCTCAAGCATGTACATAATATGACAGAGGTCTTCCATATACCCACCGTCGTGGCGATCAACCGCCGTAATACCGACACCGATGCCGAACTGGCCATGATTACTCAGGCCTGTCAGGAACACGGGGTCAACGTGGCACTCAGTGAAGTATGGGCAGACGGCGGCAAGGGTGGGGTGGCTCTGGCTGAAGAAGTTGTACGCCTCGCCGAAGCAGGGTCACCTGACTTTGCTTTCGCATATCCAGATGAAATGGAACTTGCAGAGAAGATCACAGCCATCGCCAGCAAGGTCTATGGGGCTGACGGAGTAGACTTCTCTCCTGGTGCCTTAAGGGAACTGCGCAAGATTCGTCGTCTTGGTTACGGACAGCTGCCTGTCTGCATGGCGAAGACCCAGTATTCCCTCACCGATGATCCCCGACTACTCGGCTGTCCCCAGGGATTTCGCATTTCGGTCAGGGAAGTGGTGCTCAACTCTGGAGCAGGGTTCATCGTCGCCGTTACCGGAGACATCATGCGCATGCCGGGTTTACCTAAAGCGCCTGCGGCGGAAGCCATCGATGTCGATGAGAACGGTAAAATCAAGGGGCTCTTCTAGGATTAGCTTCAGTGTTCGCTGATCCGGACGCCTTCCTGGCCTTCCTCTGGACGATCCTGGGCGGGGTTACCGTAGGCAGTTTTCTCAATGTCTGTATCTACCGGTTACCCCGCGGGGAATCCATCGTCACGCCACGCTCTCACTGTCCTGCCTGTGAAAGGACTCTACGCTGGAACGATCTCATTCCTGTCTGCAGCTATCTCTGGCTCAGGGGACGCTGTCGCTATTGCGGAGCACCTGTCTCCATCCAGTACCCTCTGGTGGAACTGGCCAATCTGGGATTGTGGTTGCTGGCTTTGGCTTTCTTTGACGGGTTGACCTCTCTGGTTCTGCTACAGCTCTTCCTCTCGGCTCTTTTCACCCTGAGCCTGATCGATTATCATGCCATGATCATTCCCGATCAGATTAATCTGACCATCACTATCCTGGCGATCATCGCCGCAATTTTATTACCTCTTCCTGCGCTGAGCGAGCGTCTGCTCGGTCTCCTCCTGGGCAGCGGGAGCCTCCTGCTGATCTCCCTGCTCAGCCTTAAATTCTGGCAACGTCAGGGTATAGGTACCGGAGATATCAAGATGATGGCTGCCTGTGGGCTCTATCTTGGTTGGCAGTTAACTGCAGTCGCGCTCTGCCTCTCTCCCTACCTGGCTCTGCTGGGAGTACTCATCAGGAGAGTAGCCGGCAAGGCTCTGGCCAGGGATCACCTGGTCCCCTTCGGTCCGGCTCTGGCTCTGGCCTGCCTGCTCGCCGCCTTTTGGGGAGAAGAGATCCTGATCATCTACTGGAACTTCATCGGCAGATGATTCTGCATTCTTCTGGTTGCTATCTATAATCAGCGTAGCCTTGGGCCAACAAGGTGGTACTTTGCAAATAATCTTCCCAATTTTGCATGGAGGAATGTGAGAGTCTTATGCCACAACAAGATCAGGGAAAGGGAGAATCTCAGCCGGGTAGCAAAACCGGCTCGAGCATCGCTACGCGTTTTCGTAACGATAGCCTCCTGCTCTTTACTCTTGCCTTCTTCATCTTTGCCGTGGTGATGTATACGGCTTTCGGCAGACTCGTGAGCACGATCTCTAAAAACTTTGCCAGCAACTATGCCCTTAGTACTGCTGAGGTTCTTAGTGCCCACATCAGTAAAGAGATCGGCTTGATGTCGAAAGCAGCACGATCCGGGTCGGTTATCGCCTGGCTGCAGGAGGAGTCCGACCCTCAGCTGAAGAGTATCGCTCTGGAAGAACTGGCAGAGATCGTCAGCGAGCTTTATAGCGCTAATCTCTATGTTGGGATAGGGAAATCCAGCAACGAATACCAGGTTGAGCGTAATCTCACTCCCAAGGATTTTGTCCCCTTTGCTACACTGCGCGAAGGTGTGGGTGAGGACTCCTGGTATTACGAATGCCTGGCTTCCGACAGCGATTATATGCTAAGTGTGAACTTCGATTTTGTCCTGGATCGCAAGAGAGTTTGGCTGGATTATAAGGTCATCCATGAGGGAGAAGTTCTGGGAGTCATCTGCACCGGGCTGGAGTTCTCCCATCTCTCCGGTGAACTCTTCGCCAAATATGAAAGCGTCGGACTGCGAGGCTTCATCATCGCCGGGGATGGCCAGATACTCATGGATAGTGCGAAAATCCGGGATGACAGTTATCTCTACGGAGCCTACAGCCTTAGCCTGCAGGAGCAGTTCAGCGACCCTCTGCTCCTCGCTTCCTTACAGTCTCACCTCCAGCAGATCGAGGGTTTCTTTACCGCGGTAGGAGATCCCAAATCCATCGCTGTTCATCAGGATGCTTATCGCCATGCCAGTATCACCCCGGTCCGTCTGACCGAGTGGACGGCTGTGGTCCTCTCCAACCCCAACGCTTTGCTGGATATCGGTGTCTTTCTGCCGGTAGCCGTTGCAGTGCTGGCCCTGCTCATCGCCTTCGCTCTTTCGATCAGCGCGGTCAACTATAATCTGATCTTCCAACCTCTTAGCAAGCTGGAACAGAGTCTCGGTCTTCTCAGGGAAAATCGCTACGCACCCGTGTATGGCACGGATCGCAGCGACGAGCTTGGCAATCTCTCGCGAACCATCAGCGAACTATTTCTTCAGGCAAATGTCGATCCTCTCACCGGCCTCTATAACCGGCGCTTCATGGAAAATACCCTGCGACATATTATGCCGACGCTTTCCCGTGCTAACGGCAGTCTGAGCCTGATGATGCTGGACATCGATTTCTTTAAGCGTTTTAATGATACCTACGGGCACGATCAGGGCGATGTTTGCCTAAAAGAGATCGCCAGGGTACTCACTGCCAGCGTCTCTCGTGCCAGCGACTTCGTCGCTCGCTACGGCGGGGAGGAGTTTGTCATCGTCCTGCCCTATACCGATGCACAGGGTGCCTTGGTGGTGGCAGAAAAAGTCCTGGAGAGCGTGAGGTCGGAAAACATACCTCATGCTCATAGTGAGGTCGCTCCCTATGTGACCATCTCTATCGGCATCACTACCGGGAAGGTCGCTCACTGGCAACGCTGGGAGGAGTTCTTGCGCAAAGCCGATGAAGCCCTGTATGAATCCAAAAACAACGGACGGGATCGCTGCACGGCGTTTCCTCTGGAAGAAGAATCCTGATCATCTCTATCTCCGCCAGGAAAGTTATATGAAAAGACTGCAGACTTAAAGTCTGCAGCCTCAGGACGAAATGCCTGTCGTGATACGGGGGTAAAGTCCTTTAACTAATCCTTTCACCGGTAGGCAGAACGAAGGCAATTTCCAGATCGACATCCAACGCTTCAGCAATTGTTTTCAGATCGCGCTCTGCAAAATTATCCCGTTTCATCTTGTAGGATAGATTCTGGGGAGAAATACCCATTCTCCTGGCTAGTTCGGCTTCCGAAAGATTACCCCGTTTCACGAGTAGTATGCGGATTTTTTCTGCCATATCATGACCTCCTTCGCTTGGTACTGTATACTGTGGTTTAATCCTTTAACACTATAGCACATAGTATTTGTTTTACTGGCAAAGGGGCATGTAATATATGATAACTGTCATCTATATTCTTTGGTGATAAAAATCGGCATGTTCGTGCCAGTATTATCACAGCCGATCCTGCATCTGGTATGTCTTGTCTGACAGGATTAATCGGGTGTCAGCTTTTTCCTCTAACGATGCTGGCTCCCTGCAACGCAACAGCGCCAGGGCAGGATTTTTTCCCTTAGTGACGAAATAGGCAGGAACAATGCCTGTGGGGGGAGATCCGTTTGGCATGGATTCTGGCGCACTGCGAGGACATTGCAGCAGATCGTGAAATTATCGAGACCCAGTTGAAGAAGTGGGCTCGCTTACGTAAGCAAAAGGTGACCCTCTATTCCTTCGAGGACGCTAACCGCCTTCTGGGAGCCTGGAGGGATACCGATTCTTTCGATGCATTATTGCTCGATATCGAACTGCCTGGTCAGGACGGAGTCTCTCTCGCCGAGAGCATTCGTAAGAAGGATCGCCACATTCCCATCATCTTCATCACCAACCACAGCAATATCATGCCTAAGGGGTTCGCCCTGGAAGTCATCGATTTTCTGATCAAACCTCTGGTTGAAGAACGGTTCTTCGCGGCAATGGACAGGCTGTTATATCGTCTTCAACGTCGGGGAGACGATTACTTCACCTGTCGGGTAGAGCGCGAAACCATGCGTTTC
Source organism: Symbiobacteriaceae bacterium (assembly GCA_009783675.1). GTDB lineage: Bacteria > Bacillota > JAAYKD01 > JAAYKD01 > WRDA01 > WRDA01. The sequence continues at coordinate 8,792 of WRDA01000009.1, forward strand.
CCACTGCGGGATATCTACTATCTGGTTAGCGATGGCCACTATGTTACGATTAATGACGATGTGATGATGCGTTTCCGGGAGAAAATGGATCCTCTGGAAGCGCGCCTGCCTAAGAATTTTGTCCGTATCCATCGCAGCATTATCGTAAACATGGATCATATTTATCAGTATGGGTTACAGCGAGTGATCATCGATGATGAGGAGCACACCGAACAGCCAATCGGTAAGAACTACATGGAGAGTTTCGTTAAGGCTATCACAGAGTATAGACGATTCTTCTAGAAACGAGGCCCAAAATGAGTGAAGCCATCTGGTATCTCTTTACAATCATTGGCAACGCTCTCGAAGCATTTCTTCTCCTCTTCCTGCTCAATCGAAAACTGGGCAGAGGATGGCTTGATTGGCAGAAGGACGCAGTCTATACTGGCCTGGTCGTCACCCTGCTAACAGTTTTCAGTGTTCTTGGGCTTTCCTATGTCTTCTCTCTGCTTTTTCTGCTGGTAACGACGCTAAGTTATTGCTATAACTTCAAAAACAGTGCCATGTTCCCTGCTATTCGCTGGCTGGTCACTGCTCATGCAGTCTTCTTTTGTGGCAATTATATACTCTCGCTCTGGGTCGAAAGAGTTCCTCTTCTCAGTTGGGAATTGCTCTCCGCTCAGAGTCCCATACGCCTGATGATGCTCCTTTTCTACTCTCTGATCATCACCATCGCCATCATCCTTTTAGCGAAACCGGAGACCAACCCTGCGGTGATACCTCAATGGATGTATCCCCTGCTCTATGTTCTGGCTGTTGGCGCCGTGTTCATCAGCGGCATCCTCTTGGATCTCTCTCAGTTAATTTTAGTTAATCCCGATCTCTCCATAGCTCTGACTCTTTCTTTTTGCATGCTGTTTATCGTCATCGTCAGCGGTTTCGTCCTCTTCGATCGCCTGGTCTACTCCACTACCCAGTCCATCGAACTGCAGACGCGGGTCATGCGCAGTGAAGCCGAGAGCAAGGATCTACAGAATCTTCTGGATGGTTATGAGAATCTGCGCAACCTTTGGCATGACATCAAGCAACACTTCGCAATATTACTTGGCTATGCCGAGACGGACCGATATGCAGAGATGAAACACTACCTGGTGGATGTCTTGCATCAAGACTTTATACCCGTGCGGGATCTGCTCTTCTCGGGGCATCCACACCTGGACGCATTACTGTTCGTTAAGGCGCAGCAAGCCAGACGTCTGGGCCTTGAGTTGCAGAAGAAGCTGGTTGTCCCCCAGAACCTTCCCTTTAATGAAAGCGATTTTGTTGCCATCATCGGCAATATTCTGGATAATGCCTTCGAAGCTTTGGAACACCTGCCCCAGGACAGGAGGTTTCTCAGATTCGACGCCACCATACGTAAAGGAATGTGGGTCATAGAGGTCCAAAACGCGTCCAATGGTGTCTACCGCCAGGATAAATCCGGGATTTTTTCTTCAACAAAGTCCGGAACAATGCATGGCATAGGCTTAAGGCGCATTCGTGAGCTGGTTGAGAGAATGGGAGGTCTGGTGGAGATTGACGCTGCCCCCTCCAGTTTTACCATCACCCTACATCTGCCTATTCCGGAAGTTCGCGATGCAGAGGAAGCCAGGCGACCTCTGAAGAGCACTTACTCACCTATTGAAGAGTATATCCTCGAGGAGGAAAAGCCATGTTAGGATTCGAAGAAAGATTGATCAGCATTATCTCGGAGTTCCGTCAGATGGAAAATGAAACCCTACCCTTCGGTCTTTCCCGGGAGCAGCTGATCGATCTGTTGGAAGAGAAAAGCGCTAAATGTCGACGCCTGATGGAAGCGAACACCAGGCTTCTACGGGAACGGCTTTATCCTATGCTGGAAGATGCAGAGAATCTCAGCGACAGCGAGGCTGACGATCTGTCAGAACTGGCTCAGCGTCTTTATACACTCATCAATACCCTGGATATGGGGTTGGCGATGGTGATCCACACAGCTCTTCTGCGTCGAGCCCGAGAGAAGCAGGATCCGGACCGTATTGTTCGCCATATCTACTGGATTGCCATTATCTATATGTACCTGGATAAATCCCTTTTCCTCGAGGAATCCCTGGCTTTGTTCGCCGAAGGTGCAGGCTTTAGGGAGAATTATCTAACTATCGAAAGCAAAGAGACCAGGATGTATATCAACCGTTGCCTGGGAAATGTCTATGTGGCCTGCAGCGGGTTTCGATCGGATCCCAAAACCAGAGATGAAGAACATTTCTTTCGTATTATCGATGAAGCTCTGGCTTTTTGGAATGATCCAACCGTCAGGGCTCTGGACCCCGACTTTCCCTGGGCTGCTTTCACCACTAATCCTCATCAGAACATCTGCGCCTGGCTCGATCTCATCCGCATCAATAACGAGAGAGGAACCCCTTTGGTTAAGAGGATCGACGAAAGTCTGCTGATCCTTACTGAGGGTGAAGCCCAGGGTTACGCCAATCGCAACTGGCCTCCCAGCCGTCTTACCTATGTACAGTTATCCATGAACTATCACAGCGAGCGCTGTGATTTGGTTACCCTGGTCAGTGAACTCAGACAGCTCTTCAATACCGCCGATGAGGATGATTATTCCACTGAGGGTATGTTCAGGATGCTGCATGTTCCGGCGGCTCTGCTGATCTACCTTAAGCATGAAATGGGAGGGGATTCCGCGCGCTTCATTCAGGAGAGCACTCCCATCATTCAGCGGATCCTGCGTTACTGTCGTAACACGCCAGATGGTATAGACAGACAGCGTATAAATTCGTTCCTCGGTGAATTTGGCATGAGCAATCTGGCACCAGAACAGGCGGAAGAGTATCTAAGTCTGGTCCTGGATCTGATCTCCTTCATTCATATGCCGATTTATGTCCATTGTCTACAAACCGGTTTCATCAGCTCCAGTATCGCCGAATACCTGATCGATCAAAATCCCGAGCAGTTTGTAGGACTCTGCGGAACGACCAGCGTCGAGGAAATTGCTCAGTATAAGTACCGTATCTGTGACTTGGTCAGACGTGCAGGAATCTTTCACGATATCGGCAAGATAGAGCATGTGAACACGATCTCCATGATCTCCAGGCCTTTTTTCGATTTCGAAGAAAAGATTACCCAAACTCATGTGCATTCCGAGAAGCTGGAACTCGGCACAACTGAAGATCTCAGCTGCATTATGGCTACTCTCAACGGGCATCATATCTGGGCCGACAGCCAGGGAGGGTATCCCTGTGAAGAGATCCCCATTGCCCAACCCTACAAGTCCATAGTCGATATCGTGGCTGTAGCAGACTCTTTAGATGCCGGCACGGATGAATATGGTCATACCTTCCGCAGCGATCAGAGTTTTGATCGTGTGCTCAGCGAGATTCATGCTCAGGCGGGTACCCGTTATGCAGCCTGGGTAGTGGCGGCTCTGACTGACGCTGAGTTGTTAGAGGACCTGCGTAATTATACTTCAGTCAGTCGTCAGGAAACCTACTATGCTGCTTATGTGAAGACCAGCAGGGCATAAGCATATAGAGTATCCACTTTGCTAAAACCCTCATACTTTAAGAATACTTTAATATTGATGCTTATTGTCACCGCCCTCCCGGTAATCCTGGGTGGTTTTTTATTTTACCATATTTTTTATAACATCAAAATATACTTTAAATCATAAATATTTATTTTATACACGTGTAATTTTACTCACATCGACATATAAATTTAAGGAGGAACCTCTCAATGTGCTGTTGAATGCAGGACAACAGCAAAGACCAAAGTGTGTAACCCTCATCTTACATGGTAGTTATTGGTAGGTAAACACAGGCGTATGCTCAGAAGAACCCTCAAAGGAGGTGTATCGGTGGTAAAACCGGGTTTTTTCTGTTTGAAACGTCTTCTGCTCCTAATAATCATAATCTTACCTGTTGCAATAAATGTCCTGGCAGATGAAGGCGAGTTAGTAATCTACTCGGAGTCCGTAGTGTTGATGGATGCGGCTACCGGGCAGGTGCTCTATGATCTGGATATGCATCATCCCCTCAAACCTGCCAGCATAACCAAGATAGCTACGGCACTCCTGGCCTTGGAACTTGGTGACCTCGGGGATATCATCACCATGTCTTTCGAGGCGGTCAACTCCATTGACGAAGATTCATCGCAGATAGCTTTGTTTATTGGCGAACGCATAACCCTGGAGCAGGCACTGTATGCGCTGGCTCTGGAATCGGCCAACGACGCTGCTAACGGCATAGCGGAGCTTATTGGCGGCACCATGGATAACTTCGCTGCCATGCTGACCGCTCGTGCCTCTGCTCTGGGAGCGTTAAGTACCAACTTCGTCAATGCCCATGGTCTTGACGACAAAAACCACTACACCACTGCCTACGACATGGCACTTATTACCAGGGAAGCCATCATAGATCCTCGCTTTTGCAAGATATTCAGCTCCTGGGAGTATCGTATTCCAGCCACAAATATCCAGCCTCTGACCAGAATATTGCGTAGCGCCAACGAGATTTTAGCAGTCGGTTATTTCGATTATGATGGCCTGATCGCTTCGAAACATGGTTGGACCGAAGGGGCGTTGAATACCCTGGTAACTGCCGCCGAGAGGAACGGCAGGACTCTGATTGCTGTGGTGATGAAATCCAGCTGGAAGAATGCCAAATGGCTGGATACCACGACACTCCTGGACTGGGGATTCGCGAACTTTAAGGATCTGGTCGTCCCGGCAGATGAGATAACCGAGCTTGCAGATGGATTCAGTGTGCTTAAGGATGATAGCTCCACGGTCGATTATACATTTGTAGCCGAAAAGGATTTCTCCTGTCTGATCCCTTTAGCCGCCTCACCCGAAGAACTGGTCATCGAGTATGTTACTGTTTTATCTCCTGATGATCTGCCCATAGTTAAAGCCATGTTCTACCTGGGATCAGCCAATGATTCCCCGCAAAAACTATTCCTGGGGGAAATGAATCTCAAAGTCACAGCCACCGATGAACCATTCTACGAGGAGAAAACAGCAGAGACTGCCACCGATGATATTACTGTTGCGGAGGTGCAATCCAGGGAGCAGCCACTGCCAATGATAACCATTACTCTGTGGAGCATTGCCGCTTTTTGTGGCCTACTGCTGGCGTTCATTGTCTTTACGTCCATCAGGCGTAGTTTGGATGCATGAACAACCGGAATGACTGATACAAAATACGCGGCTGCAATTATTCAGGTGCTTAGCACCTGAATAATTGCTGAAAGCCTTTATTTTATCAGCGAATGATAAATATACCAAAAGAGTAGGTGCATCGTGGTGAAGTATTGTCCGAATTGCGGACTGCCCTTCGTTGACAGTAACAAATTCTGCACTGGTTGCGGCACAGAGCGTCCTGCAGAAACCAGGCAGGAACATGCAACAGCTAATCCCGATCAACCAAAACCTCATCAGTGTCACCAGATACTCTGGTACCACAACCATCACCGTTCGTTCCTGCTTTCTTACCTGCGCATCCAGAGATTACACCATCGCAGCAGCATGATGTGCCTGGGCATACTCAACAACCTGTAGCATCTGGGCAACTGCAGTTAAAGCAGGTCTCCCCGCCGTCGCAGACTATTGCCAAACCATCTGTGGTCAGCAAGAAGAGCAACGCATCGCTGATCATCGGCGTCGTTACGGTTATCGCCCTCGCAGTCGTGCTGGTTGTTGCCAACATGCTCGGGCTGTTCAGCGGTGGTACGAATAAAATCAGCAACGAAAGCACCACCAGCACCCGGCAAAGTGTCGATATCAGCAGTCCAGCCCAGCCTACCAGCGGGAACACGAGCGCTTCCCCAACCCCTGGTCTGGCGGTCATCAACGATGAAGCGGAAAGCTTTACCTTCGATACGGAGACCATTGCCATGTTTGGGAGTATGGAGAGTTTTGCCCAGTGGCTCTACTACGAAGCCGAGGTGGACCCGGAGGACCTTAACACATCCTTACTCGGTGAGTACAGCAATTCGTATGTGGAGTTAGTCAGCGAAGAACGAAGCTGGCTGGAAGGCTATGGCCTTAGCGCGGCTTTCCACATCCAGCAGCAAATGGAAAACCAATCGGGGTATACCCATAGCAGTTTATCAGGCGAAGATGCACCGGATTACTCTCTACCCGGCATAGAAACTGATGAATGGCCCTTCGCCTACTTACCGGCAGATACCCCTGTTTATCCGGCTGGCGATGTCAGGCAAGTTTATGCTGAACCTGGCATGATTTCGATATATGTTGATGATGTTTCAACGGAGAGTTTTTTAGTGTATGTCGAAGCACTAAAAGACAGTGGTTGGGATGTATACTGGGTAGATGAAGATAACCTGGATGGAGCCATGGCCCAAAAAGGCTCATGGACATTCAGCATGTACCTGGATAAATATTCCGATTCAATAAGACTGTCGTTCTATTATAACGAATAAGCCTGGGAGGAGCATTACTATGAGAAAACAGATCACCCTTCTGCCGCTAATGCTGTGTGTGGTAATCATCTTAGGTTTGGTATCCTCAGTGGTAAGCGCCTCAGACGGTTTCTTCGATGCTTTTAAGAATCTGTCGGAAGATGACGACGTTAAAATTTCGGTCACCGCTTCACGTATCAAGGAACCCCCCTATTATATCTACCTTGAGTATCACTACGGATATGCCGACTTTACTGAGCATGTTAAAGGCTGGACTCATACCCAAATTATTTCCGATACCTGGAAGATCGAAGGAAGAAAAAAGGATGCCTTGTCACATCAGATTGAAGGGGAGTGGGAGTTCACCATCTACTGGGAGCGTACTCATCTGAACGCGGCAACCGGACCAACTATCCAGGAGTTGTCTCCAGAGCTTATTCACGCTAAAGCTTATGGCAAAACCACGGCTGTAGTCACCGACCGATACTCCAGGGTACCGGAGCAGTTCGACCCTATGCAGCAAGCCAGGGAGAAGAGGTATCAGGCAGCGGAGAAAAAACTTAAAGCCAAAGAAAAAATCCGTGAATTGCTAGCCATGAGTCCCGCCCAGCGCAAGGCTAAAATCGAAGAAGACATAAAAAAAGCTCAGGACGACACGCCCAAGTATGCCTATTTCGCCAAATTTACCATACCGGTAACCGCGGTACTCTTGCCTGAATCTTCCGACCAGGTATGGATAATTTACTTGGAGGATGGCGGTACAATTCAGACAACAGATAACCGGTTTGCAACCGAGTGGGGTAAGATTGGCAAGTTAGAGTTCGATGTAAGCCTGGTCATCTATGAAGATGATACTGCTTCAGCAGGTGCATCGATGAATCCTATTGACCCCATAGGCACACTCTATAATAAGTCAGCGACTCTGAAAGGCAATCTCACCTGCCAGAACGACATCGATACGAAGATGAAGATCACTGCGAATATCCCGATCTGGGGAACTTGGACGGACAGCGATGTCTATGCCTCCGTGCCTAAAATACTGCGCGACCATGAAAAGCGCCAGTTCCAACAGACAGCCAGGGAGAAAGACTCTGCTGCCAAAATAGAAGACATTTTCTACAACAATGGCAAATGGCTGACTTTGGCGAAGAACAAAGACTTCACCTCCCCTTTAGACCCTAGGTATGGTTATCAGGTTGTTGAAATAACCGACACCCAGATTCTGCTGGAAAGCGGTGAGATATGGGTGGGCGCGGACTTCGCCATGCACCCGACGGAGAAGTATATCTTCCCCCGCGACCATCAGGATAACCTGGCCTTATTCTCCCTGCCTCTGGAAGAATACGAACAGGATACCGATACCGATTCGGCCATATCCTACTTCAACTGTTCATATAACTCCATTACCGATACCCTAACCCCTCGCATCGGCTTTTTCATGGGTACGACCCTCTACCGGGTTAAGGGGGCGGCTTTCAACGAGACATGGACGAATGTTAGAGAGATCGAAAAACCAGACCCCAAGACAGTGCGCAGTACTGCCGGGACTTGGTATGAGTTTAAGCAGGCGTCTGGCTCCTATGCGGAAGGCAAAGATAAGGATGGCAATGAAATCCAGGTGTATACGCCTTCCGAGGTGGGAGGACTGACCTTCGAGAAGGTGACCGTCAACAAAGATGGATCGGCGGAGGTCCTGACCGGCAAGGCGGAGGTGCAGGCTTTAGTCGACTGTATCGTCTGCTATGTGGAAAAACGGGTCACTTACGATTCAGGTGGCACGAGCACCACCGTAACCTATGGGGATGATGAGACAGACGACGATGAAGAATACGCCTATGAAGAACTGATTGTCTACTACTCTGACTTCGATAAATCGGCTGGGACTATCAGGTTAAACAACGAACAGTTTTACAAGGTGTCCAAGGCTAACCTCAACGGCACCTGGAGCACCCAGGAGGAAGCGCCTCCGCTGCCTGACACTTCCAAAGACACCGCCAGGGCAGAAATAGCCCAAAACTACCAGACGCCGGTCACCTGGCTGAAGTTTAATTCACCAACCCTGGAGTTCACACGCCTGATCTGGAAGCCGGGCGAGGGTCTGCTAATCGAGACGGGTACCTACAGGGAAATCGGCGGTTATCAAGCGGTTGTGGAAAACATATCAGGTACCTTGTATGACTGCAGCGACAATATCGTCTTCGAAGACCAACTACGGGAAGGCAGCAGCGAAACGATACCCTTCCACGAGGATGCTAAGAATGCGCTTTACGTCCCTGGCATCGGCACAATGTATAAAACCCCTACCTTCAGAGGGTAGGAAATGCCAAATAACTCTCAAAAAATTCCCTCCAATTTGGGTGTGAACTGGGACGGCAGTAGTCGAACGGTGATCATCACCAGTGAATGATAAGTATTTCAAGAGGTGCAAAAAATGAAGTACTGTCCGAATTGCGGTATGCCTTTCGCCGCTAACCAAAGGTTCTGCA
>WRDA01000010.1 GCA_009783675.1 Symbiobacteriaceae bacterium
CGTGAGGCCGTTGGTCTGGCTACCAATATCGCCGAGCTTTGCGAAGACTACTTCAACGGTCACATCGCTCAGGCCAGATCGATCCTGCCTCCTGGCATCGTCGGCTACGACCCCAACCGTCCTCTGCCCGAGTATAACCCCGAGAAGGCCAAGCAATTGTTGGAGGAAGCCGGCTATCCCGATGGCATCACCATCGAAGTTACCGTGCGCGACACCTCCACCTGGGTCGAAATCTACCAGATCTTCCAAGAGCAGTATAAACTGGCCAACATCACCTTAGAAATCGCTAAAGTGGATGCGGCAGGCTGGTTCGATAAGCGTTCCACAGGCAATGTCCAGTACTATATGATGAACTGGTATGCCGACTTCCTCGATCCCGATAACTATCTCTATACCATCTACCACAGCGGCACTGCCGATTTCTTCTCCACCGGTTTCAGGGATCCTTACTTCGATGAGCAGCTGGCTATCGGCCGCACTCTGCCCATCGAGCAGAAACAGGCCCATTATGCCGCTCTGGAGACCTATCTCCTGGAGACCGTCATCGTTGCCTGGCCGCTCTATACACCCACCGGGTATCTCTTAAGATCTGACAGAGTCAAGGATGTCTATGTCAAGGCTGACCTGCTCTTCACTTTTGAGATTGGCTATTTAACCGATTAGGTAAAACTAAAGGGTCGATAGACGTCGACCCCTGTGCGGGAGCGGGGGGCTACTACAGTCACCCGCTCCTTTTTCCTTGTATAAAACGTGCGGTACCTAGGAGTGATAATTTGCTCAAGTACATCCTGAGTCGTCTGGGTCAAGCAGTCATCGTCCTGCTCTTAGCGACGATCGTGACCTTCGTTCTGGTCAATGTCGCACCCGGTGATCCGGTGATCACCATGTTGCAAAAGCGAGCGGATCAGGCGCAGATCGACCGCGTACGCCGTGAGCTGGGCTTGGATAAGCCGTTGATCAATCAATATTTTGACTTTTTAACTAAAGCCATACGTTTCGACTTCGGAAACTCTTATTCCAACCGCATACCGGTTATGCAGCTGATTAAACAGGCCTTCCCGGTGACGATTAAGCTGGGCTTGTGGTCGCTGCTCTTCGCGGCGATCTTCGGTATAACCGTCGGCACCCTTTCCGCCGTCTTCCGAGGTACCCTCATCGATAAATTTATCATGCTCCTGGCCATCTTCCAGATCTCCGCGCCGGCTTTCTGGTTCGCCATGATGCTGCAGATCTTCTTCGGTTTACACTTGAAGATTCTGCCGGTATCGGGGATGTCCCATCCGCTTTGGATGGTCTTGCCGGTGACGGTGCTTGGGCTGCGCTACGGAGCCATGTCTGCGCGTCTGATCCGCACCAGCATGTTGGATGCTCTCTCTCAGGATTATGTGCGAACAGCCAAAGCTAAGGGCGTCGCCGACATCCTGGTAGTGATGAAGCATGTCTTGAAGAATGCCTCCATCCCTATCATGACCATGCTTGGTGGCATGTTGAGATCCATGCTCAGCGGCGCCGTGGTGGTGGAGAGAGTCTTCGGTATCCAGGGCATGGGCAAACTGGCTATCGATGCGGTGATGTCCAGGGACATCAACATCATTCAGGCCACCTGTCTGTATAGCGCCTTTCTCTTCGTCATCATAAACCTCATCGTGGATCTCACCTACGGCTTACTAGATCCTCGTATACGCATCACGGGAGGTGCTAAATGAGCATCTTTAACAGACGCAGTCAGGGCAAGGATCTGGCCGAACGCCTGGGAGCCCGTGAGGATGAGTTGCGCGCCTCGACCCTTTATCGCGATGCCTGGATTCGGCTAAAGAAGAATAAACTTGCTCTTTTCGCTTTCGCGGCTATCGTGGTCATCGTCATCATCGCTATCTTCGCACCCCTCATCGCGCCCTATGCTCCGGAAACCCAGGATCTGAAGAATCGCAACCAGGGACCCTCGGATGCGCATCTTCTGGGCACCGATTCCCTTGGTCGGGACTTGCTCTCCAGAATCATCCACGGCTCCAGGGTATCCCTGATGGTGGGTATCATCACCGAGTGTATCGCCGTGCCCTTAGGAGTCTTACTCGGCTCCATCGCCGGCTACTATGGTGGCAAGATCGATGCCGTCATCTCCAGGATCATCGAGACCCTCTCCTCTTTTCCCTTCATCCTCTTCGCTATGGTGCTGATGTATGTCTTCGGCACCGGCCTGGTGGCGGTTTTCGTCGCTCTGGGGATTATCGGCTGGATCGGACTGGCACGTTTGATACGTGGCCAGGTGATTCAACTCAAGGAGCGAGAGTTCGTGGAAGCCGCCCGCGCGGCTGGTGCTTCCGACCTGACCATTATCTTTAAGCATCTGATACCCAACTGCCTCTCCACCATCATCGTGGTCATCACTCTGGATATTCCCGATGACATCGTATACGAGGCGACCTTAAGCTTTATCGGCCTGGGTGTTCAACCCCCCATGCCAAGCTGGGGCAGCATGTTGGCGGAATCGATGAAGTACATGAGGGATAACCCTGGTTATGCTATCTATCCCGGACTGGCACTGATGTTTTTGGTGCTGATGTTCAACACCCTGGGAGACGGCTTACGTGATGCTCTGGATCCCAAGCTGAAGAACCTGTAGGAGGGAGAAGATGGCTCAGGAAGTATTAATTCAGGTCAAGGACCTGTTGACTCAGTTCAGATTAGACGACGGTCTTCTCACCGCGGTGAACGGCATCTCCTTCGAGATTCACAAAGGAGAGACATTAGGGATTGTAGGGGAATCAGGCTGTGGCAAATCGGTAACCGCCCTCTCCCTGCTGAACCTCATCGAACCTCCGGGCAAAGTAGCCGGAGGGGAGATCCTTTGCGACGGGGTCAATGTCCTAAAGATGAATAAGAGGGAACTGCGGTCTTTCCGAGGGAACCAGATCGCCATGGTCTTCCAGGAACCCATGACCTCCCTCAACCCTGTCTTTACGGTTGGTAATCAGATCGACGAAGTCATCAGGATTCATAACCGCGTCTCCTCCCACGAGGCCAGGGAACGCACTATCGAGCTGCTGCGCCTGGTGAACATACCCCTGCCCGAACAGCGCTATGGCGAGTATCCCCATCAGCTGTCGGGAGGCATGCGCCAGCGGGTGATGATCGCCATGGCTCTGGCTTGTAATCCCAAGCTGCTGATCTGTGACGAGCCGACCACCGCTTTAGATGTCACCGTGCAGGCGCAGGTCTTAAAACTGATCAATAAGCTAAAACGTCAGATGGACATGGCCATAATGCTGATAACTCACGATCTGGCCGTGATCTCCTCTATCGCCGACCGGGTGATCATCATGTATGCCGGTCAGATCGTGGAGGAAGCCATCGAAAGAGAGATCTTCACCAACCCCTTGCATCCCTACACCGAAGCCTTACTGAAGTCGATTCCCTCATTGAGCAAGAACACCGAGGAGCTGTACATGATCAAGGGTATGGTGCCAAATCTGCTGCAGAGACACGAGGGTTGCCTCTTCGCGCCTCGCTGCGAGTATGCCAGGGAGATCTGTCGCAGTGTAGAGCCAAGCTCCTGCCTGGTGGGCAATACTAAGGTACTCTGCCACAAATACATGGATGATTGGGAGGTGGCGCCATGAGCAACCTCCTGGAGATCAGCAACCTGAAGAAATGGTTTCCCGTATCCAGCCGTTCTCTGTGGGGGAAGCCAGCCTATGTCCGGGCGGTAGACGATGTCTCCTTCGTGGTCAAAGAGGGAGAGACCATGGGCATCGTTGGTGAATCCGGCTGTGGTAAATCCACCCTCGGTCGTACCATCCTCAAACTCCTGCAGCCAACCTCCGGCAGCGTGCATTTCGACGGGGAAGATATAACCTCTTTCAGCAACTCCCGTATGCGAGCCGTCAGGCGCAATATGCAGATCATGTTTCAGGATCCCTATGCTTCTCTGGATCCCCGCATGACCATCGCCAACATCATCGCCGAACCCATGGACACCATGAAGACGGTGCAAAACAGCGAACAGCGCCTGGACCATATCGTGGAGCTCCTGGAAGTCTGTGGGATCAACAAAGCCTTCTTAAATCGCTACCCTCACGAATTTTCCGGTGGCCAGCGCCAGAGGATCGGTATCGCCAGAGCCCTCTCGGTAATGCCCAAACTCATCGTCTGTGACGAGCCGGTTTCGGCTTTGGATGTCTCCATCCAATCACAGATCATCAATCTGTTGGTAGACTTACAGCGTCGCTTCAACCTGACCCTGGTCTTCATCTCTCATGACCTGGGAGTGGTGGAGTATATCTCCGACCGGGTAGGGGTCATGTATCTGGGCAAGATCGTGGAGATCGCTTCCAAGAGGGAGCTCTTCGCGCATCCAACCCATCCCTACACCAAGGCACTGCTGCTCTCCATCCCGGAGATCGGTTCCCGTAAGTTCGAAGATGAGACGCCAATCCTGGAGGGAGATATCCCCAGCCCAATCAACCCTCCCTCGGGATGCCCCTTCCATACCCGTTGCCCCGAGGTCATGCCCGACTGCTCGCAAATCGTGCCCGAGCTAAAGGAAGTGGGCGAAGGTCATCTGGTCTCCTGCATCCGGCACTGAGAGTACAAATCAAAGGCGGCTCGCGAAGAGTCGCCTTTTTTAGCCCGGTGGAGTATTATTTGGGGTACATAGATGGCTTTCTTATAATCTTAAGCCAGGATGTCATCGTTGACTTCTATTTTATAATAAACCTAATTCACGCTGTTTCATGTTTTTTAGATCATGCAACCCTGGCAGGAAAGGAATGGTCAAATGAGAAAAGGACTGGCAGTAACTCTACAGATAGTCGTTTGTGTATCTCTAGCACTCTTCTCTCTCAGTCTTGCCGATACGAGTTATAAAGAATCTGGCTTTACCTATGTTCATCTGGATGACAATACTGTCATGGTCACTGGGATCGATATTAGCGTCTATCCATACCCAACGGACATTGCCATACCTGAGTCCTTGGGCGGCAAAACCGTTGTTCGTATCGACGACTGGGCATTGTCCAATGTCGGACTAAATAGTGTCATTCTTCCAGATACTGTGGTCACCATAGGAACCGGCGCCTTTCATCACAACTTTTCTTTACATAATGTCATTCTTTCGCAATCGCTTAAGGCTATTGGTGATCGTGCTTTCGAAGGATGCTGGGACCTGCGATATGTAAGTCTGCCTGATCATCTGGAATCAATTGGCGAGTATGCATTTTTCACCAGTCGTACAGGATGGAACGTCTTTATCCCTGATTCTGTCGAGCAAATTGGTAGATACGCTTTCTTCAACTTCTATACCGTAGTCTTCGCGACAGCAGGCTCAGTTGGAGAAACATATTGCGGAACCTCAGTACCCTTTGTAACTCTGGCAGAAGGAGATGACGAGACTTTTCTTTCTGATACAATAGTGTTGCAGGTAGGTTCCAACGATATCGTTAAGCAGGGTAAACGCATTTATGAACTTGAAAAGCCACTTCAGATCGTTAACGGACGGACAATGGTTCCATTGTCTTTTCTGATAGACTTCCTTTCAGATGAGAAGGTTCTCTTCGAAGACGATGATGACATGTTAGCGTATTTCGCTCAGGAACACGGAGTGCTTGTGACCATTGGCGAGTCGATGATATATGTAAATGAAATAGAGTATAACTATGGTCAGGAAGTAATAATTGAAGATGGTGAAATCCTCGTCCCAATTAGAATCTTTGAATCTTTCGTGAGTGAAATCCGCTGGCACCACACGACCAAGACCATAGCATTGATCCCAATAATGGAAGAGTCCTTCCCACTCCTGGACGAGTAGGGAAGGACTGAGTCCTATTGTGGTAATAGGTGGGATCTTACTCTACTCTTCTAATCCCAACTGCATATACAGCGCTTGCCATTGCGGGTACAACAGTAAAGAAATCGATAAATTCAGTCTTGTCGTTTGCTATTTTCCCAATATCAATAACGTCGACATGGTGAAAAGAATCAATCCAAGACTCGTTATATCCAACAATAGATCCTGAACTCGATTTTACTAAGGGAAAACTCCATCCTGCATGACTACCTAGCGATATTCTGAAGCTACCTTCGGTACCTGTTCTGTTTGTTAGGGCAATTCCAACTAGCATCAACGCTCCAAAGTTTCCGGCGTTTTTGCATTTACCGTCTTTACCTTTTGCTCTTAAGTCAACTGGTGACGATGGAGCTTCGTCGATGAATGTGATGAGATCACCATCATTGAAGGAATTATATATTTGACCAAGATCGTTTGGTGCCCCAAACAGAAGGCAGTGCACTTTCGTTGAGTCGACAACATCTATTTTTGCTCTCATATCTATAATGCAACTATCACATTTTCCTCTTGCCATATTGCCAACAGGTGTTGCAAATGTAACACCTTGATCAGAGTGATTTTGGTATGCAACATCCCAGATAATGCCTACGGCTTCATCCAGGATATTTGAACTGTAACTGATTGTTATTTCAATAATTGCACCAAATGCCTTTGAATAATTAATACCTTCAGTGTTAAATAATGGTTGATACCCTCCAGCTGGTACTATGAACTGAAATGGGGTTGCCATTCCAGTAAAGTAGTCTCTCCATGCATAAAAATCACTCCCATTACATATGCCTCCATCGTACTGATGAGATATAGATAAACAGCCACTAACACATATGCTTTTATACGCATGTGGGTTGTGCACTGTTATAGTATGATTAATAGCCTCATGTAAGCCATTCGAATGCCATGAATAATATCGTATGCGACCTTTTATTGTATTTCTATTAAGAAAGAAACCATTATCTGCTAGACTGTCAGTGGTTACTACTTCCGGGTTATTTGAAATGATCATCGGATATCCTTCTTGGCTCACTTCGCTGCCCATGCAGGTGATAAAACTACCGTAACCATTCACCTGAAATGGAGGTTGGTTCTTAAGGTATGTGTGTTTGTCAAAAGATGCCATTTTTTTCATCCTTTCATATTGAATCTTATAGCTACTCTAGTGAAATAGCCAGTTATTTTATTTGTGAGCATTTATTCTTACTATATTTGCAATTATTTCTGCTAATCCATCTAGTGTCTTTGGTCCTGTCCATCCAACCATACCACATACGATTCCGACCCACTCACCAGATACTCCAGATGCTCTTAGAAATAGAAGTATCATAACCCCGCAGAAACCAGCGATAAAAAGCTCTGCAAACGTTTTCTTCATCGAGAAAGATCGTTGGTTTTTGTATAGGACCCTTGCAAGACCACCCATAGTAGACATGAGCACCGAAAGTATGACTTCCCACATGCTCTCGAGGCTAATACCCATCATCGTACAATCTCCTGGGACGCCATTCACGCCCTTTGTAGCTATAGTTCAATCGGTTTAATCTCATAATTGCCAAAACCAGTACTACATTCAGGCAAAAAGTAACAAGCATGCTAGCTATCTGGCCGTAGGTGATCCACTTAGAGGGAGCCACTGTAACGCTCTGTTGCGATGCACCAGCAATGATTAAAAAGCGAGCTTCATTCCCATCAAGAGACTTTGAGACCCACCTGAAATAAAGATGAATATTGAGGTTTTCCTGATGATCCGGCTTGTATGCCAATTCAATAGTGCCACTGTCCAAAGTAGTAACTAAATCCAGAAAATCAGAGTACTGAAAGGGGTCCAGTGCGCTCGATTCGTAATAACGCGTTGATATTAGGTAAATATCCTCACCGTTGTATGCAAACGCACCAGAATATATTTGATACTGCTTATCAATAAACTCAACCGCTCTAGTGATGCTTCTTTCCAAAGTAGCAATATCATATGGCTGTGAGCCATCAATTACTTCAGCTATCAGATCTACAGAGTTGGTAATTTCGTTAATCTTTTCCTCCAGAAGAGTTTCATTTATTGCTCTTGTAATTATTGAGAAATAGATAGTGTTAACCGTTAGGAACACTAGTGGAATGAGTAATAAAAGTCTGCTCCTGTTGTGCTTTGAAGAATGCATTAAGTCACCTCATTAGCGTACTTCCCTTATAATGTAAATCAACAACAAGCATCATGGTAATCCATCGAAGAAGAGCATTTCTCATGTCTGCATATCCTTTCATTTTTGTAGTTCTGTAGGTAAGAGTGTGCAGAGAACCAAAACAATACAGTAATATTTTAGTACACAAAAAACCTCCCCTCAGGGAGGCGGTATGGTCTCTTAGAATGCAATATTGTGCTTCATATTGACTTTGTTCTGACTATTTCTCCGGCAGACAGCTTTCAGCGATTTTTAGAATATCTTCACGGTTAAGATTACTGACAATCGTGAACATTATCGTCTGGTTATTCCATATTAGTATGCTTCTCTCTTTGTCGGCGTATGTAAAGAACTCGGCGGCAAAGCCATTAACGGTCTGCTCACTAACGATAGCACCTTCTAAATCAACAGCGGATTCTGCTCCTACTGTGTCGACAGATGCTTGCGTAAAAGTCAGCCACGCTCTACCGTCACCGCTTTCGTATCGCCTGAAATGCGCAGTTGGAAGAATATCTTCCTCAACCAGCTCCATGCCGTCAGGAAGCCAAATAGACCAAAAGACTCCGAGTGGATTCTCATCAAGTAATCGATAAACCCTGTAGTCTTCAAAATCCAGACGCAGTAGCCGTATAATCTGCCCACGCATGGCATAAGCAGTAGTTCCAATGCTTAGCAACCCAACCAATGTCCAGATAGCTACTCTACGAAGCTTTTCCCGGCGCTGTGCTTTAACCTTTGCTGCGACCCTTGTCGCTCTGTCATCGTCAAATGCTTTATGAATTGTGCTGAACGATCTCTTTTCCGCTTCTGTTTCCGGCGTAGCTGCGACCTCAGCTTCCAGTTCCTGCCATAAAGCCTCTCTCTTTTTAAGCAGCACATGACTGGCTAGTCTAATCAGTAGTTCATCCTCATCTGAAAGTTGATCTGAGTTGCTGGATGGTCTTTCGGGATCGCGGGGGTTAACTGATTTCTTGACATCACTCATCGCTATCCCCTCCTCCGACCAATCGTTCCAAAGTACGGCTTCTCTTTAACTTCTCTATGACACGGTCTCGATATGTCCGGACCTTAGTGTCTGTCATACCCAAGATACTTCCGATTTCTTTGGGCTTATATCCCTCACCTATCATCATAATTATAGTGGCTTGATCATCAGGAAGCAAATTAACCAAATCAGTCAAGGTCTGCGTTATCTCTGAGTTAAGTAACTCTTCTTCCGGATCGTTATCTCTCTCTAATGGTTGTACAAGTGAAGTATAGTTTTGTTCACGTGAAAGAATAGCGGTGTTCCTCATACCGGTGCTTTTAACCTGGTTCACCATACATGCCTGAACGTATGTAAGCCTTTGTCGAGGAGTCTTATCACAAAACTCTTTCATCCACTCCTCCTGATCTCTCTTAATAAGATTGCAAAACACTTCGTCAAGGGAATCTTCTGCGTCCTGCTCGCTGGAACCGAGTTTTAAGGCAAACCGAAATAATATACGACGTTCTTCCTCATAAATGCATTTCACTACAGCTACGTATTCCTCTCTCTGCGGATCCGTTTCCATTTCGACTTCAGGTGAGACATCATTCAGTAGAATCACCCCCAAAGAGTATATCAATGGTAGAAGATGCAAGTCTCTTGACTGTTACAGTATCAGGTGATTATAGAAGGTCGCTCTCTTTGGTCATCAGTGCTTTCAGGATGGTTAGTGTTATATCAACGGTGTCGTCGCTGCATCGTTTGAGCATCCGATCTATTTGCTCACGAGTGTCATTAATGGTCTGGTTTTCAGGGTGAAAGATAGCAACTGGGTCGGCATTAGTTAATCGGACAAAATGATAAACATAGCTGAAAGTGGGATTCTTTTTTCCGCTTTCGATAGCAGAGACATAGCGGGTGCTCATGCCACACTTTTCAGCTACTGTCTCTTGTGACAGACGCGAATTCTTTCTAGCTTCTCTCAGCACCTTGCCGAGGTTTATATTTTCGTAGGACGTTTCTCTTGGCATTGCTGGTTCACCTCCACCTGATTCTACAGTAGAGGTTCCCATCATACCACGAACTATTGTGACACCATTATAGCACTGTGGATGCTGATAGGAGCGTGGATGAAGCAGAAGACAGTGCATGGAGTTTATTTTTCAGTCTTAATGTCTATGCATTAGTATCATCGTTTCTAAACATCATTTCAATGAAAGGAGCCAAACCATGACATCACAAACTGGAGTATTTCTCGCTAGAACGGCGGTATTCTATCATATGAGCCAATTTCATTCATATTGCTACATACGTTCAGGTCATACTCGTTTCACCTATCGTTGCCTTTTTATTGCATTCTGTGCGTCTGTCTTTATTCTCAGTGCTCACCCAACTGCTTCAGGAAAAGCAGTTGGATACGTTGAATTAGTTCCTCCTATATACGATAGTGCTTACAGTTACAGTAATGGGTTAGCATTAGTTGCACGCGAAGTTAATGATACAGTGTTGTACGGTTTTTTAGATAGATCTGGAAATGAAGTAATACCAATTCAATATGAATCTGCTGGTCCTTTCAGTGAAGAGCTGGCACCTGTATGCGTCGCGGGTAAAAGAGGATATATAAATAAGTCAGGTGAAATGGTCATTGACAACGTTTTTGATTTTGCGCTGGGTTTTACTGAGGGATTAGCCCGTGTGGAAATAAGTGGAAAGTATGGTTATATTGACAGTAAAGGGGGTTTTATAATCCCCGCTATTTATGATGATGCACGTGCTTTCACAGGAGGCTACGCGGGGGTTAAAGTAGGCGGTTTATGGGGAGTTATTGGCAGAGATGGCAATGAAATAATCCCATTTCTGTATCTCAATGTAAATACTCTTAATCACGATCTTGTTGCTATATATAGCGCGACTGGGTGGAACATAATGGACATGCATGGTGATACTATAGTACCTTTTCAATATGGTTTCATCGACATATTTTGCGAAGGTCTGGCTTCAGTTTGGGTTGGAAATAAACAGGGATTTATCGACACTACTGGTAATGTAGTAATACCTGCAGAATTTGACCGAGTAGATCGGTTCAATAATGGCATGGCATGGGTTATGCAAAATCGGCTAATTGGGTTTGTCGACATCGCCGGTACAATTGCCTTACCTATAGAATATACGAGTGTCAGCCGATTTAATGAGGGATATGCTTTTGTACAAAATGCTAATCAAAGCTGCCTCATTGACCTGACAGGTAGGACTATTACTTCACTTCCCCGTTATGATCAGGTCTATGATTTCCATGAAGGTGTGGCTGTTTTTATAAAAGAAGGAAAACGCGGGTTTATCAATACTGACGGTGAAGAAATTACTCCACCGGTATATGATTCTGCAGATGATGTCATAGAGGGCATTTCCGTAATCGAGGCAAACGGGAAGTATGGATATATATCCTTCATTTACTATGACGAGTCGGATGTGAATACTAACTACGATGAAGCAGTATCGTTTACCATGGGTTCCTTTTTTGTTACAGAGGGAAGTCATGTCTTACCAAAACCACCGGTTCAACCAGTGATCATAAATGGAAGAGTCATGCTGCCGTGCCGCTACTTATGCGAAGCAATACTCCATGGAAGTGTCGATTATGACGAAGATTCTCGGATGATCTCTGCTAATCTAAGTGGCCACAAAGTTATAATGATGATTGACGACTCAAATGTGATAATAGATGGGGAGACACTGACTCTCAGCCAGGCGCCGATATTGATCGATGGACATGCAATGGTCCCTCTGCGTGCCTTTGAGAAATTCGTCAGCTCACTTACTTGGATTGAGGAAAGCATGCAGGTGCTTCTAGTTCGGTAGTAATACTGGCTCCACGTATCGCATTTTATGAACATGTGATAGTTGTTCGAATATGTTACTGATTCTTGAGAAATGCGTAGAGCCGTAGCCAATAAGAGGATGCTCCAGATATTATTATCCGGAGCTGAGCATTATAAACCCTGTCTGTCTTCTTTTTCAAATCATATAATCAGCAGATCATCGTAACTTTCCACCACCATAATCCTGAGCAATGATAACTGTATCAATGTAATTGGGGTAAGTAACCATCGTATTGCTGTTAGCACTAATCAATGAGGGGCATCCTGGATCTGGCCCTGGATGATTCACTGTGTTTGCTGTGGTCATATATTCTGCTTTTGCCAAAGTTCCATCAACGTGAAACATCCTGGTCGAATAGATGTTTACCCCTTCAAAACTAGCTATACCATCTCCGTACTGTGCCTCTTTGTTAGCCGCTACAACTGCTTCGCGGTAAATTTTACACCCGAGGAGCATATCAGTAAGAGCAGAAGAGGTTAGATATATTAATTTATAAAAGATCCTTTCTCCATTCTTTAAAATGCTAAAATGCATTCCGGTAGGACCGACTGATAGGTCCAGGGTGAGCCGATCTCCATTTGATATATTACTTAGATCCCCCTGCATCCACTCGTCGTTACACCCATTAGCGAAGTTGTCAACTGCATTTGACCCTAGGACGAGCCAAATATAACCGTTGTTATCTCCTTTACTACCAATCCCTGCTTCAAGTCCATGACCTCCAACAGTGCTCAGAAGTCCGTGGAAGAACTCGGGTAGTTGGTTTTTTTGAAATACGGTCGATGATGTCGAGTAAACCGCTTTTGTTTTATAGGGTAGTTGAATGTCCGTAAGGCATCCTGTCCATGTTCCGTTATTACTTGTGCGCTTGCAAAAATGATAACCTGCCATTTTTTATTTCCTCCCATATTTAAGTAATAAACATAAGTTAACCTTAGTTGCGGCATGCCTTCTCGTCTGATCAACAGGTTTACCCAGAAACACTGGGGGTTATTACAGAGTATTGGTCAACTAGAATACCGTTGGAATCGTAGACGTTAATATAGACTTCATAGCGCACGGTATCTCCAGTGTTAAGAGGGTATTTTACAACCATACTGTATGACGTGGAAGTCTGCCATCCTGAAGACCAGCTATCTTTATACTGCCAGCTACTTGCTCCTAATCTGTAGAGATCGGCAGTGACTGTATAGAGATACCCCGGATCAATCTGGATAAGAACCGTCAGAACAGCTTCATTACTTGAGCTTTTAGAAATAGAAGTATACACATAACTAAGTGCAGTCCAGGCTGAAGCATAAACCGGGGTATTAAAGACGGCAATCTGTGATGGGAGCAGGCTACCACATAAGATAACAACAAGCATCATGGTAATCCATCGAAGAAGAGCATTTCTCATGTCTGCACATCCTTTCATTTTTGTAGTTCTGTAGGTAAGAGTGTGCAGAGAGCCAAAACAATACAGTAATATTTTAGTACACAAAAAAACCTCCCCTCAGGGAGGCGGTATGTTCTCTTACATTGCAATAAAGAACCTGGCGGCGAGGCTATTAACGGTCCGTTCACCAATCGTTTCGAAAGCTCATTTCCAAAAAAAGAATCACACCATATCTTCACAAATGGAGTATTTCTCTCTATTACAGCGGTGGTTTTCCGTATTCGCCCTTTGAACTCATGTTGCTGTATGCCTTTATGGCCTCGTAGACTATCCTTTCAACATACTCAAAGCTACCTCGAGTTCATCTTGACCTTCAACGACGGGGATGATCTCAAATCCAGGGTTATCCGCATCCAGCAGGGGATTTGGTCGGATATACATAACATGGCTGATGGCGACTACGAACTGAGAGTGCTCCAATCTATAATAGAGAGGGAAAGAGGGATAGGAGGCATTATGTCTGGGTTGAGTGCCTACAAGAGTTGCATGACCAGCATCGTGAACTCTTCCCAGAAACGAAACGGTGGTACTATATGTTACCTCATTCACCAGGACAACGAGTTCGATATTATTCTTATTGGTCAACGAATTGCGTGGCTCCTTGTAAGACACACCACTTCTACCCTTGTATTCAACGATTTTAGAAACTACTGTCGGCGTGTAACAGAGTAGTTCACCATAGCTTCCGTGCCCGGCTTCCATATTCATTGCACTCAGCAGAGGTGCCCAAACCCTATCATCACCGCCAGCATTATCACGAACATCCATGATAACCTTCCGCACCCCTCTGCGGACAGCAGCCTTTAGCTCCTCGCAGGTTCTTCTCCAGTCGTCATCCATATTACAGGAACTAGCGGTAATTAAAGCTATTTTACCATAATCTAAACTTTGGAAGGTAAAGCTCTTGGGTCTTTCAACCGGAGATATCTGGTTGGATCCCGGTGGGCTGTAGTCGACATCTATTGCGGATATAACTCCCTGATAATTGAAGACAACCCTGGCAGATGGCGTTTTGGTTGCCCCGGCTGCAACATGAATGAACTGCCTGGTGGCAAATGTGTTTCTATTATACACCAGACCTGATTCGTTCTCGAACCCCATAAGACGATCGAGGATAGGTAATAGATCTTCCACCGGGATATCGGCAATGGAGATTATCTGCGAACCTTCCGGCAGTATTTCTCCTGTGGTGGCGAATAGTTTTTCGCCATGCCACCTCACCGGCAGTTCTAAATTCAATCTCCGACCTCTACCGATATTTGTGTGTGCATCCTTTAGTGAAGCCAGATAATAAGCACACTGCAACCAGAACTCTTCGCGAGTAAGGCTGGTGGATGCCACTTGCATAAAACGTTCTTTCTCAGCCAGGTACTGAGGGTGCGGTTCTCCGATGAACAAGGGATGAGTCTCTTCTACTACGCGCACCAGCTCCCTGGCGTCCGCTTGTACCTCTTCCCTTGACAACAGTTCATCGAACATCCATTCGTCCAGGGGAGTTGTATTTACATACACCACAGTAACAACCCGTGCTTGCGTTGCAGTATAGTAGTTAACTCCCAGGTATAAAGCATACACCAGCGCTATGGCTCCAATAATTGTGGCAATGATTATAGTACGACGAGAGAGTTTCTTAACCATAGTAACATATCTCCTTGATTTACGTTAATGTCATCAACAATTTTCCTGAACTGTTGCCGGCATTTAGTATACCAACAAGCTGGATCTGATGTTGTATTATGGCACCGAATCCGCTATATCAGCAGTAAAAAATAATTCGTGACATAAATCCATGCGTTCAGGGCACTTGCTAATCTGAGTGACCACACAGTTAATATGGGCATTGACGATTCTGTAAAACTCGAGGACGTTATTATTATCACGCGAAGGAGAGAAAATTCATGGACAGGTTAAGGTCACTGATCGGCCTGAACAGCTCTTACTCCTGGATGAAGTGGCTGCGTGGGATAATGCTGCTGAGCTCTGTTTGTGTCAGCTATCTCTTCTTCTTCCAGTTGGGCTTGCTCTCCGCTGATGACAGTCCCTTAAGCGGTATCCTGGCGGTGCTTTTATTCATTTTAGTCCTGATGCTGACGACGGCAGTGCTGTTCGGCGTTTCTGTGCTCATCGGAGCAATCGTCAGCATCATCAGAAGTATCCTACGGAATCTGAAGAATCGCCAGGAACTAAGAGCCCTCGGCTCCCCCGAACTGCTGCGTCTTGATAATCAAAGACTGCGATCGCAGGTCCTGACTCTGGTGTCCCGCGTTCTGCTGACCTTCTTTGTCCTGGCCTTCATTTTGGCTTTGAATCTCTATACCATAGAGTACACCGATAGTTATCTTGGTAATAATAAGCTGACTGCTTTCACCGCCATAGGGCTGGTTATAGCGATTGCCATCTGGTTCTGGTCGGAGCAAAATGTCAAACTCTTCAGCGAAAGGTTTAAGGAACGCATCGTCCTGTACTATCTGCAGGAGAGCTTCGCTAAGGTGGATTATCGCCCGATGGAAAGTCTTGCCGAGTATCAGGTGCGAGCATCCTGTCTGTTCTCCGATTTCGATGCCTATACCGGAGACGACTATCTGTCAGCCGAATTTAAGGGACACAGTTTTCAGCAATCCGACCTACGCCTGACCCAGAGCTATCAGACGACCGATTCCGATGGCGACTCGGTAAACAGTGCTAACGTCGTCTTCACTGGTTGCCTGATGATCTTAAGCCACAATGCCATCGTCAAAGAACCGGTCTTTATCCATGATAAACGGGTATACAGCAGCACCGCCGGCATCACAACCGGGAATAATCACTTCGACCAGCACTTTACAGTAACGACGACGGATATATCTGCCTTGCAAACACTGACCCCTGCCGTTCTCAACGGGATAATACAAGCCAACGAACGCATAGCCTTTCCTATTTCGATATCTTTCATCGCTGATCGCATCTACGTGGCTCTGTATGGTTTGAATACCTTCGAAGCAACCATCGCAGGCGACGAAACCCTCAGCGAACAGAGGCGCCGGGTAATCGGGGAGATCCAGATAGTCCTGGAAATGGTTGCAGCAATCGGAGGTATCTAGACATGGATTTAATCAACGGTTCAAGCAAATCTCGCCCAAGCATATGCGGACCCCGGTGAAGTTAGTCAGTATGTCTTCGGAGAGATTACAAGTGTGTGGATGAAGAATGAGTGCTCATGACAGTAGCATCTACAATGTATATACTAAGGTCGGGAGTGATATCATGCATACAGAAATTAAGAAATGGGGAAACTCAGCAGCCATAAGGCTGCCTAAAGAGCTGCTCGCGCTGGCGGGTTTATCTGTAGATCAGCCAGTGCTTATCTTAGTAGAGGATGAATGTATTGTAATACAAAAATCTACCCAACGTAATCATAAGACCCTTAAGCAAAGACTAATGGGTTTCGATGGCAAGTATATCGGAGAAGAATGGGATACAGGAGTTCCTG
This sequence comes from Symbiobacteriaceae bacterium, assembly GCA_009783675.1. Classification (GTDB taxonomy): domain Bacteria; phylum Bacillota; class JAAYKD01; order JAAYKD01; family WRDA01; genus WRDA01. The sequence continues at coordinate 16,771 of WRDA01000010.1, forward strand.
TAGGTAGAGAGGTATGGTGATGGCAAACCAAGCACAGCAGGGAGACATTGTGTGGATTAACATGGACCCTCAGGCAGGGCACGAGCAAAGTGGCAGGCGTCCAGCAGTTGTAATAAGTAACAATGTGTATAATGATTTCTCGCATGGACTTGCTATGGTATGTCCAATAACCGGGACAGATAGAGGGTCTCCTCTTCAAATAAAGATTGAGAAAATTGGTAAGATCAGCGGGTTTATAATGTGCGATCAAGCGAGAGTGCTCGATATCATCGCACGCAACGCGGAGTTTGAAGAGCAGCTTCCTGAGGATCTGCTTCATGAAGTGGTCGATGTAGTAATAGGTATGATCGAAATTATCAGCAGATAGCATAAATGTCATTAAGTGGCAAGGTTGGCGCTACTCCGAAGCGCTTGCATTAAGAGATATTACTCTACTTAATCATCTGCAGCGCTCCCTTGGGAATGCTGCTCTCATCGATCTCCCGCCAGCTGATGACCAGTTGTTTACTGGCTTTGATATAAAGAAAAGCTCCAGGCAGCGGTAGGGTTTCCCGGTCCAGACGGACGGTGAACTCTACCGCTTTTGCATTGCCCTGCTCATCGAATGCCGTCAGTTCGTATCTCTTGCCAAGACCTACCTCGGCTCCACTCATGGAGTGCATCATGGTGGGAGTGGTGTCGAAGTCCAGGGGAACCATGGCATAGTAGTCCGCTCCAACATAGCGATTCTCGTAATACTGCTTGGCCCAGAAAGCGAAGAGTAGTACCAGGATGATGCTTACCAGCAGCGTTGCTCTAAGGAAGGTC
>WRDA01000011.1 GCA_009783675.1 Symbiobacteriaceae bacterium
CTCCAGGTCGCTTCCTCAAGATACCATGAAATATTCTGCCTGCGTTCTTCATCCCATTCCTCGTCCTGAAGAAGATTGTGCAGTCTTCCCATACTCCCGTGAGCCAGACGAAGCAGAACCTGGCTTTTATCAGCCGACAGGTCCTGTGGAATCTGTGTTGAAAGATCCAATAAGGAAAGTGAGGTAAAACGAATATTCTGGCATCGTGAGCGGATGGTCGGCAGTAATCTGAGAGGATTGTCACTGATTAGAATTAACAAACTGTCTGCAGGGGGTTGTTCCAGAAGTCTCAGCATGGCGTTCGCTGCCGGATCGTTCATTTTATCTGCCGGGTCTAAAACTGCGATGCGTCTTCTCCCCTGATGGGGACGACGAGATATGGTGCTATGCAATTCTCGGATCTGATCTATACGGATGTTATTGCCGTCAGGTTCCAGCAGATGCCAATCGGGATGTGTCCCTCGCAGAAGCTTCTGACAGGAAGGGCAGATCCCACAGCCAATACCGAGACCCTCGTCACATTGAACAGCCATAGCCAGCCTTAAGGCGGTAAACCGTCTTCCTACCCCATCGGGACCAGAGAAAATATAACTCTGAGATAACATATCCTTTTTCAGAGCAGACTGAAGCAGCTGTATGGCCAGGTTCTGACCATGAATCGCATCACTCCACAACTGCTTCACCTCTCGGATAATCATATAAAACGCCGCCATTCGCCTCAGTGATCATTAGCCAGAGGGGCGAAGGGCGGCAAACTCCACACCTAAACTATAAGCATAAAAGTTACAAACGAAGATCCAGCACTAACCCGCGAATGGTATCCACCATCGCCACGATTGCCAGATGGTCGCTCTCCTCGGCCATTATTAAGTCCCGTAAATCAGCCAGGTTTTTATCAATTTCTCTGACTATTGTGAACTGACGTTGTTGACCCATAAAACCCCAGGAGAGGGAACTGGATACCTGAGTACAGCTTTGATTTACCAAGCGGATGAAATCTCCAATCAACGCTTTGTATGCTACTAAATCATCCAGACTCATTGTTGCTGCCAGCTTCTCTCCGAGCTCTTCGATACGATCGACGAGATCTTCAAGATCCTGATTTAATTTTTCCCTTTGCACTCGCTGGACTTCCTGTAAGAAGGTGTCTGAGCTCCCGGGCTTTACTTCCTGTAATCCTCGAGGAGCACGGGATGGAGAGGCTTCCAGGGACCTTACTCTCATGCTCTTTCGTAACGTTCGATATTGACAACAAAAAGGTTCACACCACCGACGACGACTTCCACAGGAAAGGGAATAAAGCTGTCAACTGAACCAGCCATAGGAGTCATCGGCGTAACCATTTTTGTCCTGGCTTGGCAGACACTTTTGAGTATATCGCAGGCTGTGGTGACCTGATCATCTTCCACGCCTACCAGCATAGTGGTGCTCCCTGAACGCAAGAAACCCCCTGAACTGGCAAAACGCGTAGTACGAAAACCTGCCGAAATCAGTGCTCCATTGGCTTTTTGTACATCCTGGTCCTGAACGACCGCAATAATAAGTTTCATGATGAACCTCCTACTAGTAAAGGAAAGAAAACCGAAGTGAAACAAGAATCATTTCAACTGCCATGAGTTCCTGACATCCATAATATACCCTACATTGCCCTGTACGTCAAGAGTACTGGATCATACCTCCACAGAGAAAGCCGGAGACAACATCAAAATAAACCTGCGCTGAGAGGTACCTGAAACCATGTTAACATCGATTTGTGACTCTCAGAGTATATACTAAACCTAACCAGCGTACCACAGTTTGATTGAAGGTCAGTCAACTGTAGCTACTACGGAAGGAGAAATGGACAATGGGATATCTGATTATACTTCTGGGTTTGGTAATATCGGCCTGGATTATTCATTACAGCTACAATGCTACCGAAGAACAGATATGGCGATCGTTTCATGGCGTAGAAGAGCAAAGTAATTACATAGTATAAAAATCCTGTGTTCCCAGTGACTAGAACTGCGAACACAGGACTATATTTGTTACAACTGGAGCCAGAGATGGGATTCGAACCCGCGACCTGCTGATTACGAATCAGCTGCTCTACCACTGAGCTACTCTGGCGTGAGATATGATTTGGTACGAAAGCTCTCTTGAGAAGCTTTCGCAGTATAACATGATAACCCTGCTTTGACAAGGGGCCTGGTTACCCTCACCAAAAGCAGGTTCTTCGTTACCTGCACAAATGCCTCCTCACCTGAACTGTCCGGATAGCCGGAACATATTTCGAGGCATTCCGTAAGACAACTTTCTGGCCCAGTCACTGGCGAGATGTCTCAGCTGAATATTGTTCAGGCTTTCGATCTGTGTAATACTGATCCCCTGTGCTGCATACTCTGGTAAAAGTTGCCGAAAGTGATCCTCTGAAAGAAGCGGTAGGCTTCTTCTTTCTATTTCTCCGGCTTCTCTCTCATTATCATATCCTAAAATCGCCTCAAATGAGCAACCACACCCTCCACTCAGACGAAGGCACTGAAGGATCTTTCCATCTGCTCTCACCAAGCCATCACGCAGAGAACCCCAGGGCAGAATCACACTGACTGAATGAGCCACCTCAATCAGCTCTGCAGGAAAGGTTTCTAAAGAAGCTATGACGAAAAGAGTGTTGTAAAGATCCTCACGTTTACTTCGTTTCGCAGCCTTATACGAGTTCTCCGCCATGACTTCCGCGACCGGATCCAGTCCAATATAGAACACACTCCGATTTTGAAAAGCATGATGAAGAATGTAGCGCCCGCTGCCTGTGCCAATATCCAGATGAATCCTGGCAAAGGCAGAGATCAGGCTGGAAAACGAGTCTTCATCAAGTTCACAGGGTCGTTTCCCTTTGAGTACAAGCATCATCGCACCCCGTTTCGTCCATCGAACTAACACTTTGAGAAAAGGAGAGATTACCGTGTCTTCATCAACCTCAATCGCTTCAGTAATCGACCATACTCTACTTAAGCCGGAAGCCACCACCGATGCTGTTCGCCAGATTTGCGCAGAAGCTCTGGAGTTCAATTTTGCATCTGTGTGTGTTAATTCATGTCATGCTACATTGGTTTCAGACCTGCTTAGAGGCAGCGAAGTTAAAACCTGTTGTGTCATAGGCTTTCCCTTGGGCGCTGCTTCGACCCTCAGTAAAGTATTCGAAGCTGTTACCGCTATTGCCAATGGAGCCAATGAACTGGATATGGTAATAAACATTGGTGCAGTAAAAGAGGGTGACTGGAGAACCGTTGAAGATGATATCACCGCAGTCGCTAATGTCGCAAAGGGTAAAGCACAGCTAAAAGTAATTCTGGAGACCTGCCTACTCGACGACCAGGAGAAGGAGCTTGCCTGCCTCGTAGCTCGTAAAGCAGGAGCAGATTATGTTAAAACCTCTACAGGTTTTTCCAGTGGTGGGGCTACTGTCGCTGATGTCAGGCTGATGAAACGAACGGTGCCTCAGATGAAAATAAAAGCATCAGGAGGAATTCGGGATCTGCATACTGCACGTGCCATGTTGGAAGCAGGAGCAGATCGTCTCGGTTGTAGCGCAGGTGTAGCGATCGTTAAGGAAGAGCAGCAGTAACTCGGCCAGCTCTCAGAACCTTTCAGCAATCAATTACCTTCCCTGCTCTCAGCGCATTGCCAACTGGCTTTCACTTCGTGTGCCATTTTATACCATCACCGCAGCAAATACAATATGAGCTATAAATTGCGGGTAGATGGGTTATAAATCTTCACATAAGCATGTGTTCAATACCCCTTGACGCGTTTCACAGACGGTTCAAAAAGACGTAAACAAGATAAAAAAAGTATTTGACACCTTGCTGCCTCGTTGCTATAATGCGTTGGCAGGTTTGCGCCTTCTATGCGCAACCGCCCGTTGATGGGTTTTAAACTCTCCGGTATAAATGGGGAGTACCTTTCGCGGCGAGTCATCATGCATTTGAGGAGGTGTAGTGCACAATGGATTACGTTATAATCGAAACCGGAGGTAAGCAATTTCGTGTTAGTGAGGGTGCCATCATCCTGGTAGAGAAACTCAACGCCGAAGTCGGGGATTCCGTGGTTTTTGAGCGGGTTCTGCTGGCTAGTAAGCAGGGTGTTCTCCAGGTGGGCAATCCTTATTTACAGGGCATCACTGTAACCGGTAAGGTCCAAGAACAAGGGAAGCATAAGAAGCTATATGTTTTTAAGTACAAAGCTAAGTCTAACTATCGCCGCCGCACCGGCCATCGCCAGCCATTTACCAAAGTGAGTATTGCAATTTCCGGACTATAAAACCAAAGACATGACAGAAATATTCTTTATCAGGGATACTGCAGGAAGAATCACTTCTTTTTCAGCTAAAGGCCACAGTGGCTTCGCTCCCAAAGGAGACGACATCGTCTGTGCTGCAGTTAGTGCTCTGTTACAAGCGGCTGTGTTCTCACTGTCAATCATTTGTGTTCCCGCACCTCAGTATTCAATCTCATCCGCCAATCTTAGCTGCTGCCTGCCGACCGATCCTCAGTTTTATTCAGAGGAGACAGAGCAGGAGATACAAACAATCCTGAAACACACTTTGATTGCTTTGATGAATATAACTCTCAGCCATCCTTCCAATCTTACTCTGCATCTTAACGATCCGCTTCACTGGCAGGAGTTGTTAACTGCAGAAAACTCAGATCAGGTGTTAAGAACATTTATGCACGCATCCGTAAACCAGTGATCTTTAGTGGAGGTATAGGCCATGTTATTCTTCGATCTTCAGCTTTTTGCACATAAAAAGGGTGTAGGGAGTTCCCGGAATGGACGTGACAGTGCCGCTCAACGCTTGGGTGTCAAGCGTTTCGGTGGTCAACTGGTCCGTGCAGGAAACATCCTTGTACGCCAACGCGGAACCAAGTTTCATCCCGGGGTTAATGTAGGAAGAGGAAATGATGATACTCTTTTCGCATTAACTGACGGACATGTGGAGTTCGTAACCCGTATGGGTGGCAGGAAGTTCATCAACATAATCCCGGTTGCCAGCAACAGCTCCAATTCGTAACTTGATTGTCGCTAATACAGGCTGCAACTATTGGTTGCAGTCTTTCGTATATCACAGATAAGGAGTCACAATGTTTGTTGATCAAGCTCTGATCTCTGTCCGATCTGGTAATGGTGGAGATGGACGCGTTGCATTTCGTCGTGAAAAGTATGTTCCCAAAGGAGGACCTTCTGGAGGCGATGGAGGCAGAGGAGCTCATGTTATAGCACAGGTCGACCCGAACATGAACACTCTTCTCGATTTTCGTTACCGTCATTCCTTTATCGCAGATGCAGGTGGTCAGGGCGGCATAAAAAATATGCATGGAGCAAACGCTACTGATCTTATTTTTCGTGTTCCTGCCGGTACCACCTTTATCGATGCTGACAGTGGAGAGAATGTTGCGGACCTTACTGAGGCCGGACAACAGGCAATTTTGGCCCGCGGAGGTCGCGGTGGCAGGGGTAATGCACATTATGCCACTCCGGCGAATCGGGTACCAGAATATGCCGAAAAAGGAGAACCAGGGTTAGCGAGAAGATTGCGCCTTGAGCTTAGACTCCTGGCTGACGTAGGTCTTGTTGGCTATCCTAACGCTGGCAAGTCGACCTTACTCGCAGCTTTGAGTGCTGCACGTCCCAAGATCGCTGACTACCCTTTCACGACCCTGGAGCCCTATCTGGGTATTGTCAAAGTGGACGACGAGACCAGCTTTGTCATGGCTGATATACCTGGCCTGATTGAGGGAGCTGCTCAGGGAGTGGGTCTCGGTCATGATTTTCTGCGTCATATAGCCAGAACCAGGCTCTTACTGCATATCATCGATCTGGCTGCCATTGATGGCCGAAATCCTCAAGCTGATTATCTTGCCATTAACCGTGAGTTAGCGTTATACAGTTCAGACCTCAGCCAGAGACCTCAAATTGTCGCTTTGAATAAAGTCGACTTACCTCAAGCCGATGAGTTCAGGGAAGATATGCTACGCTGGTTAACCGATAGCGGGATTCCTTATATAACAATCTCTGCTCTGACCCATGAGGGACTCCAGCCACTTATCTGGCAGATAGCTTCCGAACTGCAGCGTCTTCCGAAGTCCCTTCCTCTGGAGTTCACTCCTCAACCTGAAGATACTCTTACCAGTGAAGATGAACTGCAGATCTCTCGCGAAGATGATGCAGCCTGGCGAGTCAGCTCAGCAAGGCTCCATCGTCTGGTTGCTATGACTGACTTCAACAACACCGCTGCTATTAAACGTTTTCAAAGAATTATGCGACGAACCGGTGTTGATGATGCCCTGCGTGAGGCGGGTGCTCAGCCAGGTGATACTGTTCGCATCGCTGATATGGAGTTTGATTTCGCTGACCACGATGAACCGGAGGACTAACGATTACGAGGTAGATTATCTTGGACATTACATTATTATCTCCTCTCGTACGGGCTGGCTTAACACCGGGGAGATGGTTGCACACCCTGAGCTGCATGGAGTATGCAGTCAGCCTGGCTCAGGTGTATGGCACAGATGTATCTTCCGTGCGAATCGCGGCTCTCCTTCATGATGCCTGTAGGGATCTGAGTATGGCTGAAATGTTGGATCGAACTGCTAAGTCAGAGTATCGGATCTCCGAGTTTGAATATGTAAATCCTGTTTTGCTTCATGGTCCTCTGGCAGCCGAATGGGCGGAGAAAGATTTAGGCATTGCAGATGAGAGCATCCTTGAAGCCATAAGATTTCACACTACTGGTGCACCAGGGATGGGAAAAACTGCGATGGTCCTCTTTCTTGCCGATGCTCTGGAACCTCTGCGCAGCTTTCCGGAAGCACCATGTTTGCGAAAAAGGATTATGAAACTCACTCTGAAGGCCGCCGTAGCTTTGACTTTGCGGTATAACTTACATTATCTTATCGACGCAGGAAAACCCATTTCTCCCCACAGCGTTGCTTTGCATAATCAGCTCCTGAAAAACTCCGGAGATACGACGCTATGATAATACACTCATCAAATGGTAGCGAAGAGTTTACCAGCAGGTCTGAAAGGCACCAGAAGAATCTGCTTCTCAGGCTGGGGCGTCCCGGGAACTTGCTTCGTCTGCTGCTGTTGATGATGATCTTGGTCCTGGCAGGGTCATTCACCATCACCCTGATCTATCTTAACAGCCTTGATAGTGAAGGTATTTCAGCCATCCTTCCTGCAGAAGACGAACGCCTCAATATCCTGTTCATGGGTATAGATGGTGGCATTCTCGCAAATGGTGCTCGTATGACAGGACGCAGTGATGTCCTGATACTTCTTTCGATCGACAGAGTCTCTCGTGATGCAATGCTGCTATCCATACCTAGGGATACCAGAGTCATCCTGGCGGGTCATGGTGAAGCCAAGATCAATGCCGCCCATGTCTATGGTGGTATTCCTCTGACGATCACAACGGTCACAGAACTGTTGGAGCAACCGATACATTACTATGTCAAACTTGACCTGCAGGCTTTCCAAAACCTGGTTGATGCAGCTGGCGGGGTTACCATTGATATCCACCAAACGATGCAGTACGAGGATCCATACGATGTCCCACCTCTGGTAATCGACCTGCAGGAAGGTCAGCAGCATCTGGATGGGGCCAGAGCCATGCAGTTTGTCCGCTTTCGCGATCAGCTGGGAGATATCGGACGTCTGGGACGTCAGAAGGAGTTTGTCCTGGCTCTAATGGACCAGGTCCTCAGTTTTACCGGAATCTGGCGTTTGCCTGCCATCGCCAGGCAGGCTAAGACTAGTCTATCTTCTAACCTCTCAGCAGGATCTTTGCTTTCTCTCGGGTATCAGCTGCTTACGCTGACTTCCGCACCAGTACAGGAAACTCTTCCTGGACAGGGTATTAATGGTGGAGCCTTCTGGTTACCTGATACTGAGGCCATAGGCAGCTTGTTTCCTCCCGTAGGAGATCATGCGTCATTGTGGTTTTCCTGGTTCACCATAACAGAGCACTGGCATGATTTTTGGGCAGATAACCCTCTGCTTCTGATTCTGAAGAGAGATCAGGCTCCACGCAAAGAAGAAATCACTATAACCGTCCTCAACGGTAATGGCGGACAGGGTTCTGCTACCCGGGCAGCAGAGAATCTGACCAAAGAAGGGTATCATGTCATCAGTATAGGAGACGCTGATCATTATGGGTATGCAAAATGTCTTATCATCTATAATGCGGCTGCTGAAGGGAAGGCAAGAGTGGCTGCCAGCTCCATTCCTGGTGCACTTTTACAAGCAGCCACTGCCGATGATCCCGAGAGCGATCTGGTAATAATCATCGGGGTGGACTACTTACGATAAAAACAACAGACTGATTAAGGAGGAAAACAATGTATTCCAGTAAGGAACTGGCTTTAGCGATTGCCAGTTGGGGTGAGGAAAGAAAAGCCAGCGAAGTGCTCATACTGGAGATTGGCCAGATAAGCATTATCGCTGACTATTTCGTGATTATGCACGCCAGCAACCGTACCCTGACAATGGCTCTGACCGATCAGATCAGCGATGAGGTGGAGAAAAAATTCCAGCTGCATCTCCCTCATGTTGAGGGACGCCAGGAGGGCGATTGGTTACTCCTCGACTATGGAAGTGTTGTTGTACACATTTTTCTGGAAGGGACTCGTCGTTTTTACGACTTGGAGAGGCTCTGGATTGACGCACCGGTTCTGCACCGCACCAAAGCTCCGAATTAAGGTACCAGATGTACTTGCATGCTATCCGGGTTCCAGGTTAGTTCATCGAAAAGAGAAGCAAATGCACGCAGGGGCACGAGGGTATAGCCGGCAACAATAGTAGGGGCCTGCCCAAAGTCGATCACCAGATTATCGACTTTAATCTCGGTCTGGTCCACGATCATATAAAACTGATGGCCAGAGACATTTGCTGTAATTTGGCGTGTCTCTGCTTCATAAAAGACTTCGCCGTTCAATACAACTTCCACCAGATAACGGAAAGGTAGCATGGTACGACCGTTGATGATCTGGGGCGGAACTGGTGGCTCCTCTAGAATCAGGTCGTCCTTGGTGACCAGTTTACTATCAATCGTCAGACAGATAACATTCTCTCTCGTTGCAGATGGTAGGGCTTCCTCTGGCGCCAGGACCTGGAACACGTTGGCAGTCTGCAGAGTTACCTCTCCGGGTATAGCGAATGTGTTGCTGTAGACTTCGATCGTGTTCGCTCCATCGCTGACGACCAGTAGAAAGAAACCGTTTCCGGACGCGTCAAAACCCATTTCAGCGAAGTCTATCTCGTAGAAGTTATCAGTCAGATCAAAGTCTATTATTTCGCTGTAGTAATCAGAGATATAATAGAGTTCTGCATAGAGTTGCAACCCTTCTGGACTCTGCCAATTCCAGATGAGAGTGAATGGATCGCTGGTGTTAAAGGTCAGTTCAGCGAACTCTGCCTGGGGCATGCTTCTGGAGATCGGTAGTTCAGCCAGATGCACGCCATGCTCATCATATAGGTTGAAGTGATCTGTACCCGCGGGAAAGAGAGCAGCAAAGTCGAAATAACGTACGACTTCCTCAGCATATTCTGTAACCCTGACAGGCTGAAAGTTGGTCTCCGCCAGGACTTCTCCCATCCTCCCTATAGCCTGAAAGCTGTACTCTCCGGCTTCTGGTTCCCATGCATCACTGGGGATGATGATCGCATAAGCAGGATCGAAGACCACTTCATTTCCACCAGTGAGAAATCCGAATACCTCGAGAACGCGAAGGGTGTCCGCTTCTGAGGCTATGACTCCACCAGAAATTATTATGACAGCAACAAACACCAGGACTAATAATCGTTTCACCATTTTTCCACTCTCTCCTGATTAGTCTATGAAGACCATCGCTGGTACAGTAAAAGCCCTTAGCAATATAAGAGCCTCCGTAGTCTCGATCATCTGATCACTACGGGGTCTTTTCATGTTTTGGTGCGCGTGAGAGGAATCGAACCTCCGCACCCAGGTCCGGAGCCTGGTGCTCTATCCACTGAGCTACACGCGCATCGCTGACAGAGTATAACACATCTCCCAAAGCGAAGCAACCGAAGGCTCGTTGGTGAAGACGATGAGAATCGGTTTGCACGTTACAATATCTGGTGAATTAAGGTCGGACAATACGGAATAACCCTCTGAAAAAGTCGACAATCCTCTGCCCCATCATTTTAAAAAAGCCTGCTTCTCCGCTATCTTCTGCTGTTAACAGATCTACTACAGATATTTCCTGATCATCATAGCTGACGGTGAGAGTACCTACCTTCGTCCCCTTATCAATAGGAGCCACTGCTTGCTTAGGCAGATCGGAATGCCAGATCAGCTCTTCTGCAGTACCTGTTCGAATGACCACATTAACATCGCTTGCGACAGCTACCCCTACCTGATCCAATGCTCCTCTGCTAATCTGTAACTTGCTGTCGACTATATCCCCGGAGTGCAGGATGGTCAAACGCTGAAAATCATCCCCAAATCCATAATCGAGTAAGGACTTTATCTCACTATAACGTAAACCATCGCTGTCGGCATCGAGTATCACAGCGATCAGACGCACGTCTTCCCTCAGAGCACTGCCAAGTAGACAGTACCCTGCATCATCAGTGGTACCAGTTTTAATTCCATCAGCACCTTCGTAGCTAAGCAAAAGTTGGTTGGTGTTGTACATCGGGGATGGAAAACTGAAATAACTCATCTCCGGTAAAGTCAGATAATAGATTGCTTCTGGATGATCGCGTAATAATGCAGCCCCTAAAATTGCTGTATCTCTGGCGGTCGAATAATGACCATCTTCATCTAATCCATGGACATTGCGATACTGAGTACCAGACATTCCCAACTGAACAGCTTTAGCATTCATGCGTATAACAAACTCTTCCTCACTGTCACAGATTTCCTCGGCTGCGACAACGGAAGCGTCGTTACCAGATACGACGGCTATGCCTTTCAGAATTTCTTCGAAGACGACCATATCACCATGATAAAGCCACATTCGAGAAGTACCCAAGCTGATATCATAAGCTTTGCGACTCACATGACAAATATGTTCCAGACTAATCTCCCCGGCTTTTAAAGCGTCAAAAATGATATACATCGTCATCACTTTGGTCAGGCTAGCCATTGCGCAAGGATCATCCGCTGCCTTACTCAGGAGAACCTGCCCGGTATTGTAATCCAGGAGAAAGGCCGCCGATGCAGTCAGACGGGGTTCCGCAGCCATAAGAGGGTACGTGAGGATACTGCTGATTGTCAATACCAACAGCAGCAATATAATCTCAAGCTTCCCCTTCATCACATTCTCCTTCTTACGGTTACCCTGATCAGCAGACCGATCCTAGCCACCTAACCAGGCTGCTGCTGCTTCGTGTTCTTCGTATGTATGGCTGAAGATGTGGGTTCCATCTTCGCCAACCACAAAGAAAAGATAATCGGTCTCTGCCGGGTAGAGTACTGCCTGCAGGGCCAGCTCCCCCGGGCAGGATATGGGGCCAATCGGCAAGCCATCGTAGACATATGTATTATATGGGGAATCAATGGCAATATCTTCATAGGTCAGGATCTCTTTGAACTCAGGCAGTACATAGTTTACTGTAGCACAGGATTGCAAAGGCATGCCGATGGCCAGCCTGTTAAGAAAGACTCCGGCGACGATCTCCCGTTCATTGTCATACTGACTCTCTTTTTCCAATATAGAGGCCAGGACGATAATCTCGGCAAAACTCAAGGGATGATCGACAGGAATATCCAGGTCGCCAAAACGGTCCAATGCCTCCTGATAAAAAGCCTGTAGCAACTCTTCGGGTGAAAGGATGTAACTCCAGGTGTAAGTCGCCGGGAACAGGTAGCCCTCCAAAGCAAAGATAACTCCGGGATCGGTATGCCTGAGGTTGGAGTGTTCCACTGCAGCCAGAAACTCCTCCTCGCTGCAAAAACCTTGTCGTTCTGCCGCTCTGGCAATCTGCCTGATGTTGCTGCCTTCAGGTATAGAAAAGACAAAAGAAGGAATATATATATCACCAGCGGCCATTTTTTCAGTTACCTCAGCGATGCTCATGCCTATGTTAAAGCGATACAGCCCGGCCTGCAGAGATGAACCCAGACCACTTTTGGAATTATAATAACGAAAAAGATCGGCATCGAGTATGACGCCTTCAGAAACCAAGAGAGCTCCGATCTGATTAACGCTCATACCTGGTTCGATCTGAACTTCGACGATATCATCGCTTAATCGCGAGTCATCGTAGATGGCCTGCTCTCTCTGACTACCGGAAATATCGCATCCGGTCAGTATAAATACAACCAGCATCAACAGGAGAGAGAACTTTTTGAGAGAAAAGATCATGGAATGCACCTCAACATCTCTTACGACCTGAAAGAGGCTGCCTCAACGAAATTGAGACAGCCCCTGAACTCGGCTTGCCAGCAGGCTTACAGATGAAGCTGATCTAACTTTCCTCTTCTTCATCTTCGGAGATTATCTCTTCCCAGGCAGCGACAACCGTATTCCATTCATCCTCATCTTCGATATCTACCAGAGTCTCTTCGCCATCTTCATCGGTTTCGATGCGTAAGATGATAGCTTCCGCCTCTTCATCATCCTCTTCCTCTTCAAGAGGATAGAGCACTGCATACTCTTTACCCCCCACCTCAAGTACGGTGAAGAGTTCAAACTCATGCTCTCGACCCTCATCATCGACGACTGTTACCACATCGATTTCTTCTTCTTCGTCTTCCTTATCGCGAAGCAGGTCTCTGTCATCATTCATATAAAACACTCCTTTCAGACACTTTCCTGGAGACATCTCAAGTGTATCACACATCGGACTACCTGTCTACAATAAAATACGCTCCTCTGGTGTACAAACGACTTCCAGGTTACTGAGCAGGCGCACTGTTACCCTTCCTGCGACCTGCTCTCTGAAGATAAGGTCTGACTGTCAAGATATCCTTGCAGGATCAATGTAGCCGCCACCATGTCGATGACCTGGCGTCGTTTTCCTCTCCTCATTCCATTCCCAATCAGGATTGCTTCTGCAGCCTTGGTTGTCAGACGTTCATCCCATAAGACGACCTTACAAGACGTACTCTCCTGCAAAGATCCAGCGAAAAGCAGGGTATCCCTTGCCTGAGGTCCCAGGCTATTGTTCATGTTCTTGGGATAACCCAATACTACAGTTTCGATAGCGTGATTGGTTATGATTTCACCAAGCGCGCTGAGATCACCCTCCGTATTTGTTCGTTTAAGAACCGTGTATCCCTGTGCAGTGAAGCCTAAAGGATCAGAGATAGCCACACCTATGGTCCTGCTACCCAGATCCAGTCCCATAGCACGTTGAATAACTCCACCTCCTAGAAAACTTTTATAGCTAAATGGGGACACACTCCCCCGCAATATCCACAAGTAAAGCAAAGCTCCTGCTGATAAATCAACCCTGCTTCCGAAAAGCTGAGAGCTCCCGTTGGACAACGTGCTGCACATAATCCACAACGCTGACAGTAGTCGGCAATATGCAGCTCTCTTCTCTTTTGTGATACCAGTTGTATATCTTCTTTAGAAACCTCCTCATTCATCAGCAGCGCTAGATTAATCCGTAACTCAGCACTGTTTTGCATGCCGATAATCAGAGAGTGGAAAGATTTCTGCCGAGTGGCCCAGCTGATACTCTCCCTACACTGTGGTATCAAATGACCTCCACCCAGAATTTTAATTGCACAGATTCCTTTTCCCATCAAGCGATTCTCTTCCAAGGCGATAAGCATCTCAGCCATGGTCCCATCCTGAATGCCAAAACCAGTCGAGTTACAGATCGCCTCGATGACTTCGATTTCGGGCCGCATGATCGCACTCCTCACCGCAGCTATATGGTGCGTCGATAGTCCGACACTGCGGATCAGCCCCTGCTTCTTGGCCTTCAGATAATACTCCAGCGCCTGGTTATGGCCCTCCAGAGTAGCCGCAGACAGTTGTTCGTGAAGCATGAAGATATCGATATATGGAGTCGCCATCTCGTTTAAAGCCTGATGCAAAGCTTGCTCTGCTTCAGTAGCTGTTACAGCGTAACTCTTGGAGGTGATGATCAGGGATTCACGCCCAACAGCGGCAATTAATGCACGCAGATACGAGTATGTGTTATAGCTAGCAGCGGAATCATAAAAATTAACACCCCGATCATAGGCTTCACATAACAGCTTGATTCCCTGATCAAGGGATAATCCTGCTTGCAAAGCACCAATAGTCAGGGTGCCAAAACAGAGCCTGGATACCGAAAGACCGGTATCACCCAGGAGAATATGATCGCAACTACTAGCTTCCTCGAGCATGGCTATCGAGATAGAAGCGTACGAGTTCCTCCAGGACTTCATCTCGTGCGACTTTGCGGATGCGATTGCGAGCCATGCGATGGCTTGTAATATATGCAGGATCTCCCGAAAGCAGATATCCTACAATCTGATTGATCGGATCGTAGTTCTTTTCACGTAAAGCCAGATCTACTTCCAGCATAATATTATGGATACTCTCCTGCTCCTTGTCCGGATTCTCAAAAACCCTGGTCTTACTCAGATCGCTCAAAACAAACACCTCCCCGAATATCGACCTGTATTATCTTCGCTGTCACTCCCGGCTTTTCCTGGAGATAAGATGACAAACTGATTACAATCCCAGATACTGCAAGACCTCAGCGAGAACCAGCTTCCCATGCTCATAAGAGAGGCCTCCCTGAAGGAAAACTATATATGGCTCGCGTAGAGGAGCATCCAGACTCAGCTCGATTGAGCTACCCTGGATGAAACTGCCACTGGCCATGACTACCGGGTCCTGATAACCAGGCATGATCCATGGTTCAGGATGCAGATGAGCATCGACAGGAGAAGCACCCTGGAAAGCAATCGCAAACTTTAATAATTTTTCGGTATCACCCACAACAATAGCCTGAACTATGTCGCTCCTCTCCTCCAGAGGATCCGGTAAAACCTGATACCCTGCATCTTGCATGACAGAGGCAAAAAGACAGGCGACCTTTAATGCCTGAGAAACCACATGCGGTGCCATAAAAAAGCCTTGCAGGGTTAAACGTAAAAACTCACCTGAAACAGCGCCCATCTTCCCACCCAGGCCTGGCATGGTCAGTCGGTATGCACCCTGTTCCACCAGATCACGACGTCCTGCCAGATAGCCCCCCCCGCTGGCCAACCCCCCGCCGGGGTTTTTTATCAGAGATCCTGCTATAAGGTCGGCTCCTACTTGTGTGGGTTCCAGCTCTTCAACGAACTCACCGTAACAGTTATCCACAAAGATGATTATCTCCGGGTATTTCTCCCTGATCCCCTGACAGAAATTTGCCAGCTTAGCCATGCTTAGTGCTGGACGCAGACTATAGCCACGGGAACGCTGCACCAGAAGCATCTTCGTGGCCCTGGTTATCCCACTGAGAATCGAAGGCAAGTCAGGATTACCATCCTCAGTTAATGCATACTCCCGGTATGTGATGCCAAGATCAACTAGCGAACCCGTAGTGGGATGGATATTACCAGCACCGATAAGTCCTCTGAGAGTATCATATGGAGTTCCCGTTATGCTAATCAACTCATCACCAGCACGCAGATTGCCCAGGAGAGCTGCCCCAATGGCATGAGTCCCCGAGACAAACTGCTGCCTCACCAACGCTGCATCGGCAGCAAACACTCTGGCATAAACAGCATCCAACGCTTCTCGCCCAGCGTCGTCATATCCATAGCCGGTGGATCCCTTGAAATGGTATTCTCTGATACCAGAATCCTTAAAGGCTTGCAGAACTTTAGCTTGATTAGCCAGAGCTACTTCCTCCAGTGCGGAGAAACGCTCCCTCAGACGGTTTTCGGCTAGATCGATCAGAGTTCTGTATCTGTGTTCCATTACTTTTCCTCATCTTCGTACAGAAAACGCTGCAGCATTCCCGCCAGACGCAAGTCAGTTTCCAACTCCAGAATAGCTCCGGTCTCTCCATCTACGCGTTTCAGGATCCTGGCACCAGCATATATCGGCTGTAATACCGCGCTCTCACTAAAGGGTATGAAGACTGTAAACCGTCTCTGCTCGGGATAGAGGAGCTCCTGCATGCGGCTCAAAAGGATGTCGATACCCTGACCCTCGATACTCGAAATAGCTACACTGCCCTGATATTCGTTGAGTAAGCTGTCAATGGACACAGCATGAGGCAGATCTCGTTTATTAAAGACCATCAACAAAGGACGATCGTTATTCAGATCGGTTAGAACAGTTTGCACTGCCGCCATCTGCTGCGTATATTCTTCATGAGAAATATCCACGACATGGAGCAAGAGATCCGCCTCCTGCAGTTCTTCCAAAGTTGCTCTGAACGCAGCTACAAGGTGGGTAGGAAGATTACGAATAAAACCGACAGTGTCCGCTAAAAGTGCGTAGCGCCCGTCAGGTAACTCCAAGCGACGAGTAGTTGTGTCCAAGGTAGCGAAAAGTTTATCCTCGGCTGGTAGATCGCTTCCTGTCAGGCGATTCATTAGGGTGGACTTCCCTGCATTAGTATAGCCTATCAGCGCCGCCTGGGGCAGAGCATCTCTCTTGCGTCCCTGTCGCTGCACCTTTCTCTGTTTACGGAGTTCATCTATCTCTTCGTGTAACCCGGCGATCCGCCTGCGGAGGATACGGCGGTCGGTTTCCAGTTTGGTCTCTCCCGGACCACGGGTGCCTATGCCACCTCCCAGGCGGGAGAGTTGTCGCGTCGAACCAGCAAGCCGTGGAAGCAGATAAGTAAGCTGAGCCAGTTCCACCTGGAGGCGTCCCTCTCTGGAGAAGGCTCGTTGCGCGAAGATGTCCAGAATCAGCTGGGTACGATCGAGAACCCGACATGGTAGAATCTTAGTAAGGTTATTAAGTTGTGTAGGGGAAAGACTCTCACTGATGATCAGCAGGTCTGCAGCCAACTCATCTACAAGCGATACCAGTTCCTGAGCTTTTCCACTACCGACGTATGTACCCCTGTCCGGCCGGGGAAGATGCTGAACGACACGCCCCACGACTTCTGCACCCGCAGTTTCAGCCAGAGAGGCAAGTTCATCAAGGTCAGCCGTATTATTGGATGATTTGGCTGTTACTGTCACCAGAACAGCTTTCTCCCTGTATA
>WRDA01000012.1 GCA_009783675.1 Symbiobacteriaceae bacterium
ACAAAATCCCCACTGCCGTGTGAGGCGGTTGAACCTGTGCGAGCCAAGCCCAGAGGAGCTCGTTTGGCCAGTCGGAGCAACTGCCGACTGGAAAGAGGAGCATTGGTAGCCATGATCATCATGATGGAACCATCACCTGAGTTTACTTCGTTTCGTGCGTTTGAAGAATTCTCTTCATTGTGACACTGTTGAAGCATTCGTCCTACCGGGACTCCTGCAATCAGCAGATCCTGTGGTCCTCCAAAGTTTGCCATGACCAGCATGCCCACCGTGAAGCCTCCCAGATCACCAGGGAGAACCCGAGAAGAGGTGCCTATGCCTCCTTTATAACCAAAGGCAGTCATCCCGCTGCCTCCTCCTACTGCCCCTTCGCTGACATGTCCACCAGTTGACGAGTCTAAGGCCATGAAGACATCGGTTTCATCTATTGCTCTTTGGCGGATATTATTAAGAAAGCTATCGTTACACTCACCCACCACAGGGTTCAGCGAGGTGATAGTGTCATCCAGAGCCAGCATCCAGGATATGAGGGCGTCAGCTGCCTTGGGTGCAGACAGGGTACTCGTCAGCAAAATCGGCGTCTCCAGTTGACCGAGTTCACCGATCTGTGCCAAACCAAGGGTTTTGCCGAAACCATTGAGGACATGAGCGGCAGCTACTACTTTTTCCTGAAACAGGTTACCTCCATGTGGCAGAATAGCCGTAACCCCACTGCAGATTTCACTTTCTCTGCGTGTAACATGCCCGACCCGGACCCCGGCTACATCGGTTATGGCATTATACTCACCAGGATCCATTACTCCACAAGGAATACCAAGCTCTCTGGCTCTCTTTCTAGTCACGACAAGCCTCTACCAGAGCAGAAAACAGCTTATCAGACCTGGAGGCCAGTTCAAACATACATTCCGGATGCCACTGAACGCCAACACAAAAACGATGGTCTGGCATTTCATAGGCTTCAATAACACCATCGGCTGCTCGGGCTGCTACCACCAGACCCTTGCCAAGATCCTTAACACCTTGATGATGGAAGCTGTTGACCCTGATATCCAGTTCACTAAAAATGCTGTGTAGTCTGGATCCAGGGACGATTGATGCCTGATGACTTGTGTACCATCGCGGACCTTCCTGGGCATGCTTTATCAATCCTGCATCTGGATATTGAGTAGCCAGATCCTGATAGATTGTCCCGCCGAGAACTACGTTGAGTGCCTGTTCTCCACGACAGATGCCAAGTATCGGTTTACCAGTTTTCAAGAAAGCTTTAAGGAGAGCTATTTCGCTTTCATCGCGCTCAGGGCAGATACTGCCAAGCTTTGGCCAGGGGTTTTCTCCGTAGTAGGCAGGATCGAGATCCGGCCCCCCGGAAATAAGCAATCCATCCATTTTCTCAGCCAGGGTTTCTGCATCATCGGGGATGTGTGGCAGTAAAACTGGTATACCTCCGGCTTTCTTCAGGGATTCTACGTATGTTTCAGCCACAGAATAGATGCGTTCATTAAATGAAAAGTTCACTGACACACCAATTATCGGTTTACCCATGATGACCTCTCCTTTTTCTGATGATATCTTTAGGTAGATTACGACAGGATAGTCTTTTACTCCTCCTTAACGTCAACACCGATAACCAGAGCCTGAGCGGCAGCGTACTTTTGCTCGTGACTTATAGACAGTAGGATTTTATTGACGCCAAGGGAAACAGCCAGATCCGCAGCGCCACCATGTAAGCGGGCAAATGGCATACCATGCAAATCGTTATAAATCCCGATATCCGTCATGGCGAATCCCCTAAACCCGCTCCCCAGTGCCTTGCTCACCGCTTCTTTAGCAGCCCAGCGTCCTGCCAGACGGGTAGCTGACAGGGGTTGGTCAGATATCAGTGCAGCCAATTCCTCCTCCGAGAGCAAACGATGTAAAAAGCGCGAACCATACTTACGCCAGACAGTTTCAATGCGTTTTGTTTCCACAATATCGATACCTATCCCTACTACTCGCTCCATTGCAAACACCTTTCCTTCCTGGATATGTGAGAAGACAACCGCCAATATCGTATATGAAACCCTAAATGTTGGCATTGAAAGAAGGTTTAGCGGAGCTTCCAGAGAATCATTTCCGTATGCACAAAAATACTAATGGTTGTGACATGTTACTGTATGATCTGGAGGTAAACTGATGATCACGAAGATCCTGCCTTATGGGAGGAGCCATGTTTCCTTTGAGATTCCCGCAGAACGCTTCCGGGGCGAGTATGCACCTGATCTCCCACATGATGTTCCCTTAAATAGACAAGTTGACATCCTGCACTCGGCTATGAATCACCCCGTTGGTACCTTACCTCTGCGGGAACTGGCAGGTGGAAAGGACAATATTGTCTTGATTTCCAGCGACCATACTCGTCCAGTACCCAGTAGGATAATGACTCCATTGCTCCTTAAGGAAATCCGAGTCGGGAACCCTGAGGCTCAGATCACCATTCTCATTGCCACTGGCTGCCACCGTAAATCCACAAGGGACGAACTGGTTGCCAAATTCGGTAACGAAATAGTCAATAATGAACACATCCATGTTCATGATTGTGATCTTGATCCTATGAGCGATCTCGGTCTTCTACCCTCCGGGGGGCGCTTGTTGCTGAATACCATTGCCCTGCAGGCAGATCTGCTCATAGCCGAGGGGTTTATCGAACCGCATTTCTTCGCTGGCTTTTCCGGAGGTCGTAAAAGCGTAATGCCGGGTATTGCCGCTCGAGAAACTGTCCTTTATAACCACAATGCCGACTTCATAAGGCATCCTGAAGCCAGAGCCGGAAGCCTGGCAGGCAATCCGTTAGACCTGGATATGACCTGTGGTGCGCAAAGAGCTGGTCTCACCTTTATTTGCAATGTGATCATTAACAGCGCTAAAGAGATTGTTCATGCAGTTGCGGGAGATCCTCAGGCAGCTCACCAGCTGGGGTGCGACTATTTGATGGAAAAGAGCAAAATATCCCCTGCTTTCAGCGATATCGTAATAGTTTCTAATGGTGGTTACCCGTTGGATCAGAACATATATCAGGCCGTTAAAGGCATGTCTGCGGCCGCGACTGTCGTAAAAAAGGGAGGAGTAATCATCATGGTGGCAGAATCCGAGGATGGTTGCGGCGCTCCTGAATTCTACCAAACCCTTCGCGAGGAGAGAGATCCCAGGCAATTAAGCCAGAAAATCGAAGCCACTCCCAGGGAAAGGACGAGAGTTGATCAATGGCAGTCGCAGGTTTTCGCTAAAGTCTTAAGCCATTGCCATGTCGTATATCTGTCAGGACTACCCCCGGAACTCGTCGAGGAACTGCACATGATCCCAGCGGCAACTCCCCGGGAAGCTCTTGAGGCTGCCGATAGATTGCTCAACCACAACCAGGGCACCATAGTCACCATTCCCGATGGTATCTCTGTAATAGTCGCATCCTAGACTTTGCAGTCATATGTAATGAAGACTTCTCTATACAAGGAGGAAGATTTGGTGGAAATCCCGGATACCCCGCAGCACAGTATCTCCATCCAGGACTTTGGTCCCCTCAGGGAGATTGAAAACTTCCCTATTCGCAACCTGGTCTGCATCATTGGTGAACAATCCGTAGGCAAGAGCACCTTAGCCAAGCTTATCTATTATTGTCGAGACATTCGCAATGAGTTTTCCGGTCTGTTAGCCCAGGGTTCCCGTGTCGGATACGAGGATGTCACCTCCTTTCACCGCACACTGGGGCGACGTCTGCGAAGCAAGTTTTTCAACATTTACGGGTTGATCGAGCAATACACCGCTTTTACGGTAACATATCATTACTCACCGGAGCACTGGGTTGTTTTGCAAAAAACTTCTGATGACGGTCAGCTGGAGATTCATTTTAGTCCGGTTCTTAAAGAGAGCATGGACAGTGTTATCGCAGAAGCTGCCAAATCTGCCACCGGTGATGCCGCGCAGCCTCTGGGGTTAATAAGGCATGGCATAAGACCAGGTGAAGGACAGTCTGACTTTAAAGCACTGGAGGAAAGAATCGCTCAGGAACTCTTTTATGATGATTTTCACCTGATCTATGTCCCTGCAGGTAGAGGATTGATGTCCCGCAGACTCTTCGTCGGTTACCTGGCTCAGAGCACTCTCAGCAGCGCATCATTTGGGGAAAGGGAAAGCTTCGATGTTGTCGATGCTCTCACCAGGATATACTTCGATTACATTCGGACCATCAGGGAGTCCTGGGAGCGCTTACAAGGTGCCATATCCGTGATGGACCAGGAGCAGTTCTTCGATGCATTTCAGCTGCGCGATCTGTTAGCTGCAATACTCAAGGGAGAGTATCGCTCTATCGGAGGTGATGAGTATATCGCCACAAGCGTCGGCAAAGAAATACCTATCGCCTTTACTTCCTCTGGCCAGCAGGAGCTTCTCTGGATCTCCAACATCCTGCTCTATCTTACCTTCACTCATGACAAATGCTTCATCGTCATCGAAGAACCGGAAGCACATTTATTTACCAAAGGACAAAGCGAACTCGTTAATGCACTCGCCATGTTCATGAATATCACCGGAAGTCAACTCTTCCTGACAACCCACAGCCCTTACATAATTATCGCTCTCAGCAATCTCCTGTATGCCGGCACCTTAGCCGAAACCGATGCTGTCGATGAGGTGGCGGAGATAATACCCAAAATGCAGCATCTCCAAATGCATCAAACCTGTGGAATGCTTATCAGTAACGGTAAACTGATAGATATCCTGGATACCAGGGTTTCTTCCATCGATGTCGCTCGCCTGGACTATGTTTCCGAATACCTGGCTGATATCTTTGAGGAACTACTTGTGGTAGGAAGGCGTGGCCCCTGTCATGAGTGAGCATATCACCCAACTCGATCAGTTATGGCCTGAAAAGGTAAATTTCGATTTCTTAATATTACAGGATGATGATCCTAACTGTCTGGCTGTATACCGTGGCGAGAACAGTGATGGTCGCACATTTACAGTTTATCGAACCGACCAGGGAAATGCAAATCCGGAGAAGAGATGTGATTTCCTCCTCGTAGACCAGGAGATGACCCATGCCTGGTACATTGAACTAAAAGGCAAGAATCACTGGGATAATGCCTGCAGGCAATTGTTGCGAACCCATCGGCAGTTCTCTCCGCAACTGGGTATTCCCGATAGTAATGCGTTCTTTCGTCTGGTTTCCTCATCCACAAGATCCGGAATGCGGGTCTTCCGTAGCTATACTTCATATCGCCATCTGATCATGAGCCTACCGAGCAGCAGGCAGTTCAAGGTCATGTTCAGCAGTCTTGATGGTATTCATAAGGATTACGAGGTTTTAGAAGACGCGACTATTATACCTTTCGATGAAGAGTAAGACAACGCATCGCAACTTTTAGCAGGAGGATTTGCATGAGATTTGAACTGCCGTATGGTGCCGGCATGACCTATGTTGATGTCCCCACTGGACATCAAGTGGATCTGCTTCTGCCACGGACTCAGGAAGCTGTTTCGGTTCCGGATCAGGAAGTGCGTCGAGCCCTTGCCGAGCCGATTGGAGCTCCCAGATTAAGAGAATGCCTGGATCCTAGTGACAAAGTTGTCATCATCACGAGTGATATCTCCAGGCCACTGCCAGCATATCTGGTGCTGCCCTCTGTCCTGGAAGAACTGTGGGCTGCAGGCGTTTCGCCTGAGTGTGTCTGCATTGTTTTTGCTCTGGGGATACATCGCAGGCATACTGAAGCCGAAAAAATCGCTCTCGTTGGCGACGATATATTTCGGATGGTCAAGTGTATAGACAGTGATCCTCAGGATTTCGTCCATCTTGGGGAAACATCACTGGGTACACCCGTGGAGATCACCAGAGTCGTTGCTGAAGCAGACAAACGAATCGCCCTTGGCAATATCGAATATCATTACTTTGCCGGTTATTCTGGAGGAGCTAAGGCTCTGATGCCTGGTGTTTCGACCAGAGCAGCGATACAAAACAATCACAGCCGAATGGTCCTACCGGAAGCTTCTGCCGGAAGGATCATCGGTAACCCTGTACGTACGGACCTTGAGGAAGCATTGCAGTTTTGCTCCCTGGACTATATTGTCAACGTGATTCTGGATGAACACAAGCAAATCATCGCCGCGGTTGCCGGAGACACTATCGCTGCTCACCGTGCCGGATGCGCCATCCTCGATACAATCTATTACTCGCCACTAGCCAGACCGGCCGACATCGTTATCGCTTCCCAGGGAGGCGCACCCAAAGATGCTAACCTCTACCAAACCCATAAAGCTATGGAGAATGCTCGCCTTGCGGTAAAGCAGGGAGGCATAATCATTACTGTTGGCAGTTGTCACGAGGGGTTTGGTGAAGAGGTATTTGCTGAATGGATGTTGGAGTCACTTGGCCAAGTCTCTCTGGTAGAACGTATCTCCAGGGAATTCGTCCTTGGTGGTCATAAAGCAGCAGCCATGGAAATGATTTTGCGTGAAGCCCGCATATATCTGGTCTCGGAAATGCCCCGTGAAGTCGTTATGCAGACTTTCCTTACTCCTTTCAACAGCGTTCAGGCAGCCCTGGACAATGCGATATCTGAACTTGGTGCGCAAGCTTCTGTTCTGATCATGCCCTTCGCTTCAAGCACTTTACCTGCGATTGCCAGATAATTCCAGTCATGTACCCTGAAAGGAATGAGATCCTATGTCGAACTACTCTGCCACATGGAGTTTAGACTCCGCTTTCACGGGCGGCAGTTCTTCTCCCGAGTTGGCTTCTGAACTACAGACTCTCGCTGAGGAGCTTCCTGCTCTCTTACACCGCTTGAAGAAGATCGACCCCCAGGATATCTCCCTGTTGACTCTCTGTCTAAATGACCTGCAGATCACAGCCACCCGCATGGTTACCTGTTCCGCTTTTATAGGCTGTCTGACCTCAGCGGATACGGAAGATCGTCAGGCTTTACTGTTATATGGGCAGACGAATCTGCTTTGGGCTGGCTTGAATGATATTTTGGTTCTACTGGCCAAAAAGCTTAGTGATGTGGATCCGGATTCCTGGTCTGCATTTCTGGCACAACCCGCTCTCGCAGATCTCAGATTCAACCTGGAGGAGTTAAGGCAAAAAGCTAAGGATCTCCTGCCTCTGGAACAGGAGATGATTATTAATGCATTATCTGTTAATGGATATGCCGAATGGAGTACCCTCTACGACCGCTTAGTCGCTGGAATATATATCCCTTCCGAGGATTCTCAGGGTCTAATCAGTCAGCTTTCCGCCGGGCAGGCTTTGAATCGTCTCAATGATGCTGATGCCATAGTACGAAACTCATTACTAAAAGCATGGGAGTTCACCTGGCAGGACCACAGCGAAATAGGAGCTTTAGAACTGAATGCTCAGGTTGGTTATCGCTTGACAGTCTATAAACTACGTGGCTGGGACGACTTTATGAAGGAACCATTGCAGATGAATCGAATGCAGGCCGCTACTCTGGAGGCTATGTGGGCCACCATTACAGAGAATAAAGCAAAGCTGGTATCCTATCTGCAACGTAAAAAAGCTCTTCTTGGCTTAAGCGAACTCAGCTGGGCTGATTTCAATGCTCCTGTGATCCTGGCCAGGGACAATCACACCTATACCCTTGATGAAGCTGCCGAGTTCGTCATTAGACAGTTTGGCCGCTTAAGCCCAAAAATGGCGACTTACGCCGCAGAAGCATTTGCCAAGAAATGGATTGAATCCGAAAACAGACCTGGCAAAGCCATCGGGGCTTATTGCACAGGTTTTCCGACTATCGATGAGGAACGGGTTTTTATGACCTTCGATGGTAGCAGTCATGGAGTTGGCACCCTTGCTCATGAACTCGGACATGCCTTCCACTCCAGGGCTATGCAGGGGCTTCCTCTGTTAGCCAGAGAGATCGGCATGGCAGTCGCAGAAACCGGTTCTACTTTCGCGGAGATCGTCGTCGGCAATGCAGCTTTAGCCCAAGCAGAAGATGAATTACATCGCTTGAGACTCCTTGACGAAAAGATCAACAATGCCGCAGCGATGATGATGAACATCCATGCACGCTTCATTTTTGAAACCAACTTTTATCAGGCTCGTAAGCAGAGACAAATCCCGGCAAGTGAACTTAATGAAATGATGCTGGCTGCACAAAAAGAAGCATATTGTGATGCTTTAGACATCTGGCACCCTACTTTCTGGCTTTCCAAGGGCCATTTCCATGGTCACAGCGTACCTTTTTACAACTTCCCCTATACCTTCGGTTTTCTCTTCGCCAATGGAATATACGCTAGCGCCGAAGCCCTGGCAGAGGAGTTTGAAGATCGCTATATAGAACTGCTGCGAAACACTGGATCCATGGATGTAGAGGACCTGGCTAAACACTTCCTTGGCGCTGACCTGACCCGATCCGAGTTCTGGCAGATGGCTATCGACATTGCTTTGGCTGATATACCTGAGTTTCTCTCACTGAGTGCCAGGTATACTTCAGACCATCCATAACGAACGAGGATATCCGAGGAGCGTACTGTATCTATTAAATGCAGTCTAAGTTCGAGTCGAGGGAGAAAGGTTTACTGTGAATAGGCGTATAGGTCAACACTCCCTGACGTCGTTCCGATTTCATCAGCTCCAGACTGGTAACCTGCTCGTAAAAAGGATCGATTGCATGTGGTTGAATCGCGCAGATAATTTCCCTGCCCAGAGTGATATGCGGCATATAACGCCTGCTCTCTACCTGGAAACCGGTTTGAGAAAGCTGCTTAACCATCTCTCGGTAGAGTTCATTTAAGGCTTTACTCTCCCTGACCCCTGCCCACCAGATATCTCCGTCTGCCCGGCGGAAACAACCCACGCGGTCAAAGCAGATGGTCTGAGCAGCGCAATCGAGTTCAGCGAGAAGATTGATCGCTGTCGCCGTCTTTCTTTGATCGCATTCGCCCAGGAAGACCAGCGTCAAATGCAGATTGTCATCCAGAGTGAAACTCCCCTGATACGACGCAATTTTCAACTCGTCGCGTAGAGATATTAATCTGGAGCAGGTCCGGGGAGAAAAATTGAGAGCGTAAAACAGACGCATGATTTCACCTCCCCTTATACTAGACAATTATACCTCCGCCCAAGAGTTCGTCACCCCGATAAAAGACCACTGTCTGCCCCGGTGTCACAGCTCTCTGAGGTTTTTCGAAGAGCAGGTGACAGTTTCCTCCTACGAGAGGTGTGAGCAGCGCAGGCTCAGGATTGGCACCGTAACGAATCTTGGCAGCCACCTGAATCTCTTCATTTAGTTCGGCGAAAGCAATCCAGTTCAACTCTGTGGCGGTTAACTCCTTGCTAAACAGATACCCGGCTTCACCTACTACTACGGTGTTAGTACCAGCATCCAGACCCAAGACATAGAGGGGTTCCTTCCAGGAGATGCCCAGGCCTCGTCTTTGGCCTATGGTATAGTTCTCAAGCCCGTTATGTTCCCCCAGAAGTGATCCGTCGTGATGGATTATTCGACCGGGAGTATAACGGGCTTGATGAGAAGACAGAGACTTAATCAAACCGGCGTAATCCCCATCAGGTACGAAGCAGATATCCTGACTTTCGATACGCGTGGCATTTGGCAATCCCCGCAACACAGCGGCTTCGCGTACATCCTTCTTCGTCATCCTGCCTAAAGGATAGATGGTCATCGCCAGCTCCTCCTGCTGAGCACTATAGAGGACATAACTCTGATCCTTGCCACGATCAAGGCTGCGAAACAGACGATAACGATCACCATCGAACTCCACGGAAGCATAGTGTCCGGTCGCTACAGCAGAGCACTCGAGTTCTCTGGCCTTGCGATACAGATGGCCGAAGCGAATGAAGCGGTTACACAGCACACAGGGATTCGGAGTTCTTCCTGACATGTAACCGTTTACGAAGGGCTGGACAACATCTGCGAAGAAAGCAGCAGAAAGATTAAGAACATAAAAAGGTATCCCAAGGTGAGCAGAAACGCTGCGTGCTGCTTCCACCGCCTCCTGAGAACAACAGTTTTTGGGCATGTTCTGTTCGGAAAAACCAGGTGGGCTCCAGCCTCTAATGGTCACTCCTACCAGCTCATGTCCCTCTTCCTGCAGGAGAGCGGCTGCCAGGGAAGAATCCACCCCTCCGCTCAGAGCCATGAGAATACGCATAGGTTCCCTGGTTCCCCCTTTAGTCACAGGATTTGCTCTGCCATCAACTCGACTCCACCCCTGGTCCACTCAGCGATGCGTTGCTTTAGGCCGGTAACCTCCTGAGGTTGTACCTCGGCAAGGATAGTTACATTTTCTCCATATTCCTGTTGCAAATTTCTCGCCTGCACTTTTTCCAACTCATGGAGGATAAAACTCAGTTGCTCATAACGGCAGATCGCCGAGACTCGAGTGTAAATGATCTCCTTGCGCACTCCCGCTTCCGCTAGCACCGTGGTAGCGGTCAGATGGAAAGCTCGTATCAGGCCACCCACACCTTGTTTTTCACCAAAATAACGCGTAACGATAACCATGGTGTTGGTTAGTTGCAGATGATCGATGGCGCGTAATATTGGCGGTCCCGCTGAGAGGGATGGTTCTCCGCCATCGGAGTAACGGCTGACCTGGGAAACTCCCAGACCAATACGATACGCCCAGCAATGGTTCTTGATCTCCGGGTGTTCTCCTCTGATCAAATTCAGGAAATCCGCAGCTTCTTCTGTAGTACACACTTCAGCGGCGCTGCCATAGAATCGGCAAGCACCTACCTGTACTTTACAGCGCCCTGATTTAGTAAGAGTGTTAAACTCGCTGATAGTTCACTCACTCTCCTCATAGCGATCCGGCCACCAGGCAGCCAGGCGTTGGGCTATGCGTTTCTCCGCGCCATTTTCTCCGGGAAAGAAAAACCGTTCCTCTGATAGGTCGTCGGGGAGATACTGTTGCCGGACAAAATTACCAGGATAATCATGGGCGTAGAGATATCCTTTGCCATGGCCGAGTCTCACTGCACTCCTATACGATGCATCCCGCAGATGCAGTGGCACAGCTCCGAAACCTCTTTGCTGAGCGACGATATCAGCAGCTCCGGACATCGCTCTATTGACCGCATTACTCTTGGGAGCCGTCGCAACATAGATCACTGCGTGGGAGATAGCAAACTGTGCTTCGGGCAGGCCGATCATTTCCAAAGCCTGGGCCGCTGCGACGGCTACCTGTAGAGCCATTGAATCTGCAGTGCCAACATCCTCACTGGCGCAGATCATAACCCTGCGCATAATAAAACGCGGGTCCTCCCCTGCCGCCAGCATGCGCGACATCCAATATATTGCCGCATCGGGATCACTACCCCTCATCGACTTGATGAAAGCGGAGATGATATCGTAGTGTTGATCTCCATCTTTGTCGTAACGCAAGACTTTTTGACGAATGGCCTCTTCCATCTCCATACTGCCAATATGGATCACCCCATCAGTATTTGCCGGGGTGTTGAGGACGGCTATTTCCAGTCCGTTTAAAGCATTTCGGGCATCATATGAAGAGTTGCGTAGCAGATGTTCTCTGGCTTCCTCTGTGAGTTCAATCTGCAGACTCCCAAAACCGTTTTCCTGGTCCTTAAGAGCGCGAGTGATTATTTTGTTAAGGGCTGAGTCATCGAGAGGCTTAAGTCTTACCAACTGCGATCTGCTGACCAAAGCAGCATTGATTTCGAAAAAGGGGTTGGCAGTGGTCGCTCCTATCAGGATGATCGTACCATTTTCCACGGCTGGTAGCAGGGCATCCTGTTGTGATTTATTAAAACGGTGTATTTCGTCGATAAAGAGCACTGTGCGCCGACGATAGACCCGAAAGCGATCCCCGGCTTCACTGATGATCCGCTTAATATCGGCTACCCCGCTGGATACCGCACTGATCTGCTCGAAATGAGCCTTGGTCGATCCTGCGATGATGGTGGCTATGGTCGTTTTACCACATCCAGGTGGACCAAAGAGTAGCAAGGAAGTGAGGCGGTCGTTTTCTATCCCACGTCTCAATGGCCGGCCAGGACCAAGGATCTCCTCTTGCCCGACCAAGTCTTCAAGGCTCTTTGGTCGCATCCTGGCAGCCAATGGCATACCAGCTCCCTTAATATCATCCATGTATGCTGTATCGAACAGATCTATCGGTTCCATGATAATCACCCCTGGCCAGAGTCATCCGCATCTCTTGAACCTGCAGGAACTGAATACAGAGATGTCGAACTTTGTCCATTATATCACAGATACACAGATCATACCACTACTCAAAGGGGGTTGCACCATGTCCGAAAAGATGCTCTTCATCGATGAAGCTCTTGCTTCTTTGCAGGAAAGCGGGCTCTATAACAACATTCGAGCAATTGAATCTGCTCAGGGTGCCTGGTTGCAAATCGAAGGCAAGAAAGTTTTAAACATGTGTTCCAATAATTATCTTGGTTTGGCTAACCATCCCCGCTTAGTGCAAGCCGCTAAGGCAGCTATCGACAAGTATGGAGTAGGCCCCGCTGCTGTGCGTTCCATCGCAGGAACCCAGAGCATTCACGAAGAGCTGGATCAGGAAGTGGCTAAGTTCAAGCATGCTGAAGCCGCTTTGACTCTGCAGGGAGGCTTCCTGGCAAACCAGGCAGTAATACCGTCTCTGGTCGGAAAAACCGACACCATCCTCTCAGATGAACTTAACCACGCTTCTATCATCGATGGAGCTCGTCTTTCGAGTGCTAAAATTAAAGTCTTCCGCCACAAGGATCTGGCTCATCTCGAAGAACTGCTGCAGGGACCAAATGATGGCAGAGTGCTGGTCATCACCGATGGCGTCTTCTCCATGGACGGAGACATCGGAGACCTGGACAAGATTGTTGAGTTGTGCGAGAAGTACGGGGCCATGTCCATGGTCGATGATGCTCATGGCGAAGGCGTTCTGGGTTCCCATGGCAGAGGAATCGTCGATCACTTCAAACTTCATGGCAGATGCGATGTGGAGATAGGCACCTTCTCTAAAGCCATAGGCACTGTAGGCGGCTTCGTGGCAGGCTCAGCCAAGCTGATAACCTACCTAAAGCAAAGAGCTCGCCCTTTCCTCTTTTCATCTGCACTGCCGGCTGCTGATGTTGGAGCTACTCTGGAAGCATTCAGGTTACTCCAGGAAAGCGACGAACTGGTGCAAAAGCTTTGGGAGAACGCACGCTTCTTTAAACAGGGTATGCAGGATCTTGGTTTTGATACGGGATTATCCCAGACCCCCATCACGCCGGTGATGATCGGCGAAGCCGATGTTGCTCGCCAGTTCAGTGCTCTACTGTTCACCAAGGGAATATTCGCTATGGCTATAGGCTTCCCAACTGTACCACGGGGTAAGGCTCGTATCAGAGTAATGATCTCTGCCTCGCACAGTCGCGGTGATCTGGAATTCGCCTTGGAGAAGTTCGCGGCAGCAGGCAAAGAGATGGAACTTATCTCCTGATATCAGCAAAACTTGCAAGACAGCGTTTCGATAATAGCGGAACGCTGTCTTTTTATCGCAATTCCATTTCAGTTTTACCGGATTTTGGTCGTTTTCCACTGCGATACTTCGCAGAGCCTCAGTATGATATAATTATTGCGACCTACCGCTGCAGGCTGTATAATACCAAATGGCTCCCAGGAGCACACCACCTTATGAGGCAGGTGATTACCGTTAGTGAATCATTGCATATACAAGCTGGTAAACTGGTGCTAATGGCTCGCCTTAAAGCCGAAGAACGCCTACGTGGCGGCTTAGCTTTCCTGTTGATGGACGTCAGTCTGCGTCTTTTCGCAGTTGTCCCCTTGCTTTTCTTATGGCGAGGCATATTTGCATCCGGATCAGCATCCGATCTCGGTTTGACACTGGAACAGCTGTTATCCTACACTCTGTTGAGTGCCATCTTACGAGAGCAGTTATTGGTTCAAACTCCAGCATCTGAGTGGTTGTATCAAGGGTTGTTCCTCTCACTCTACCAAAGACCAATGGGTGTTTTCACGCAGATTGTTGCTCTCACAGTGGGAGGATGGATGCCTAACCTATTGCTCTGCTCATTGCCTATGGCTCTGGTAGGACCTCTCTTCGGTATCCGTACTCTGCCTGTTAACTCATTATTTGCCTTGAGCTTACTGCTTTCCATCACAGTTGGTTTCGCCATTGATCTTATGTTTGCCTGTTTGCTAATCCGCATGCAGCGAATGTCCTGGATTGTCACTTCCATCCGCAGGGCTGTAATGACCTTCTTTTCCGGGAGTTTAATACCCTTTGCAGCCTTCCCATGGGGTATCGGAGACTGGATGCAATACTCCCCATTCGGTGCTCTGGCAGGTGCACCATTGGCCATCGCCGTCGGCAGCAGTCAGTCAAAAGTGCTCATCCTGAGCCAGTTGCTTTGGTGCATTGTCTTGTGGCCGTCGCTGTTCCACGTCTTTAAGCACACCCGTAATCAGATGATGTCTTATGGTGGATAGGAGATAATACCGGTGTCAATACGCTTCTTTCTATCTCTCTATGCTCAGTATGCCCGTATGGATCTGGTGTGGCTCCTTCGCG
This sequence comes from Symbiobacteriaceae bacterium, assembly GCA_009783675.1. Taxonomy (GTDB): domain Bacteria; phylum Bacillota; class JAAYKD01; order JAAYKD01; family WRDA01; genus WRDA01. The sequence goes on from WRDA01000012.1 coordinate 14,557, forward strand.
ACACAAGATACTGTCTTATCGTTATGTTCAGCGACCTGCTGACCAGTCTCACAGCTATCGCCGGAGTCTTCCTGCTGGCTGTCCGCTTCGAAAACTTCAGTGGCATGACCAGCAATGAAGTCCTCTTCATGCTCAGCTTCCTGCTCGTCGCTAACGGATTGCGGGAAATGTTTTTCATGGGGAGTAATGTCAGCCATTTCAGTAGACGAATCGGCAGAGGGCAATTGGAACATATGTTTATCCAGCCGTTATCCTTTCCAAGCCAGCTCTTGACCGAAGGCTTTCTTCCTTTCACTGGTAGTAGCAACCTAATCTGCGGTATAATTCTGATGCGATACTCTCTAAGCCTTCTCGACATACCTACCAGCACTGCTTTTTGGCTTTCTCTCGGTATATATCTTCTTTTAAGCAATGCTACGATACTTGGTGTGGCATACTTGTTCTCCACAGCAGCCTTCTATGCTCCTGTAGCCTGTGAAGAGATAACCTCATCGGTATTCGATATCTCAACCTCTTTGATGAGTTTTCCTCTCTCCGGTATGCCCATCGTGATACAGGCATCTCTATTGTCCATACTACCGACCGGACTGTTGGGATGGTTCCCTTGCCTGGCATTGTTGGGCAGACCGCCTCTGGGTCTCCCTGGATGGTATCATTTACTCTTCTGTGCTTTCCTCTGGTTGACAGCGACATCTTTGCTCAGGAAAGGATTGCGTCATTATATCAGCATCGGCATCAACCGTTATTCACAGCTCGGACACCGCAGTTAGGCTGGAAAAAGTAACAAAACGTTTCAGGCAGTGGCAGCGTGATGGTGAAACCAGTTCTTTGTGGCGTAACCTGGTTAAGCCTGAGTATAAGACTATTACAGCTCTTGATCAGGTAAGCTTCCGCATACTACCTGGTGAGTTTGTTGCTTATGCTGGTCCCAACGGTGCCGGCAAGAGCACTACTATGAAAATCATCGCCGGTATGCTCCAGGGAGAAACTGGCACAGTCGAAGTTTTGGGCTTCAATCCTATGACTCAGCGCGTTCCTCTGATGCGTGAACTTGGTGTCCTCTTCGGTAACCGTACCGAGTTATGGTGGGATCATCCTATCTCTGTCAGCTTCGACTGGAAGAAAGTGGTCTGGGGCATCCCAGATGACACATACCGAAGGAACCTGGAGCAGGCGACTGACTTGCTGGATCTCAAACCCCTAGTGAAAACCTTTGCCAGAGAGCTAAGTCTGGGTCAGCGCATGAGAGCCGATTTGGCTATGCTTTTACTTCATAATCCCAGG
>WRDA01000013.1 GCA_009783675.1 Symbiobacteriaceae bacterium
ATCCTTAGCGAATTTGAAGGGAGATGCCCTGATGGTCTTTCTTCTGCTGGGTGTGAAGAACGCCTGGCGAAACATAGGGCGCAGCAGCATTGCTATTTTATCCATGGCTTTAGCTACGGCATTTTTAACTTACTCCGTATCCCTGGGCAGGGGTTATAGCCCCGGCATCTATGCTGATTATCGAGGGGTCATCGGCGGTGAAATAGCGGCCTATGCCACAGTTTTTGATATCGGCGCCGATAACGGCCCCGAAACTCTGGAATATCGCCGTTTGATCGAAAGCCCTATGACAGATCTGGCCATGTTTCATCCTGAATGTTTCGATCCTGGTTACCTTTCTCCGGTAGACCATAGCGAGCAATTTGCCCCTGAACTGCTGGAGGAGATAGGTTCTTACCCTGGTATCACCGCAGCCTATCCCAGGTACCAAATGCCTGCTCTCTGGCAGGGAAATCTGCAGGGTGTTTTGCTGGATGTCGGTCTGCGTGGCAGGGATCCCGCCCTGGATGCCATGCTGGTAAAGCATCCCGAAGAGTTGATCTGTGCAGGACGTTGGTTCAGCGAGGAGGATGAAGGTCAACCGGTTTGTGTGTTGCCCAAACATCGGGCATGGTCCACGGGGCTATTGGAACCTCCTGCCATCGGAGAGAAAATTACCATCAGCTTACCGACCATCACCGAGATGGACGGGGATTATCTCTTCGACCGACTCAACAGGCAGAGTGTCGAGTTAACCGTTATTGGCTATATCGAAGTCTCTTCCCGCTTCCTCTCCTGGCACGCCACCCAGGGAGAGTTAATCGAATACCTTTACTGGACTTTCGAGGAGATACAGTTACCTCTGACTACCTGGCAGCATCTCTGGGAAACCAGTGGAGGTACCTCGTTCCGTCCCCAACAGTTTAGCCTAATAGTCGATGATGTGGCATACCTGGAGGATACTCTCTTTAACCTTCGCAGCAACTACCAGGGGATCAGTCTGGTCTCCGTAGTGGATCAGGTGGAGCGCATCAAGCAGACCATGGAATGGGAAACCAGGCCGAAACTGGCTCCCGACTGGCTCTACTATCAGGCGCCTGAGCGAAATACCCGCGGTAGCTTCCAGGAGGATCTCCGCTTACCAATAGGGCTGGCTCTGTTCATGGTCGCTGCTCTGGTCATCGCCGCTAATCTACTCATCATGGTGTCCGAACGCAAGACCGAAATCGCAGTTCTAAAAGCGGTAGGTACCCGCAGGGTTCAGATAATGCTGATGATCGTCAGCGAAGCTTTCCTGATTGCTGTTCTGGGCAGTGTCCTGGGCTTTTTGTCGGTGCGCACCTTTACGGCGCTGAGCCAGCTGGGGGGTGGTAGCCAGCTAATCAGTTTCCTGCTGGGCGTCTTGCGTGATTTCGTCCTGGCTTTGGCTGCGGCTGGTGCTGTATCTATCCTCTTCGCTCTGCTGCCGGCGTTGATGATGGCGAGACTCTCGGTCATGGGGGTGATGCGTCATGATTAAGTATGCCGCACAAAACTTCCACCGCTGGCGTAAGCGACACTTGGCTGTAATCTTATTGATTGCCCTCTCTTTACTGCTCAACGTGCTCTACAGCAGTATGATCAAGTCGGCAGGCAACGATCGCTTCGGACGCACAGACCGGTTGGTGACCAAATACTTCGATGTCATGATCCATCTTCTACCGGGAGACAAGATTATATCTCCCGGGGTCTTTCCGGTCCATAATAAGACCGGCGATACCCTACGCTATATTCAACCCTATTCAGATTCCAAAGTGCGCATAGACGAAGCCAGGGAAGTTGTCGCCAACTCTCGTTACGGACGGTTGCTTCTGCTGGGACTGACTGCAGGCAGTGGATGTTATAACATCCCGCCTGAAGAGATCACCGGACGCAGAGTCGAGCGTGCAGGAGAGATTATGGTGCCGCAGCAGCTAGCCAAGGTACACGGCTTAAAGCTGCAGGATAGCCTGGTCCTGGAAGCAATCGCCGATTATAAGCTGTCTGCTCTGGAGCTGACCATCGTTGGTTTTTATCCAGGAGACATTGAGCCCTACCCTTGTCTAGTCAGTTATGATGATGCAGCTCATCTCAGTGGAACCCATACACCAAACCGTTTGTTAATCGATTATTACTCCTTGCAACATCAGGAGGCAAACATCGTCAAAGTACCTCTGGATATTCTCCTCAGTTTTCTGGGCCAGGAGTATCATGGTCGAACACTGGTGAGCAGAGATCTACCCCTGCTCCTGGTGTCTCGTGCCCAAACGACTGTGAGTGCCCCGAGTATCTGGCTGATCATCCTGATGGCTCTCTTCACCGGCGTAGCTGTCTTAACTGTTGCTCTGATGACCTTCCTGGAACGCCGCCGTGAGATGGCCTCTCTCAAAGCGATGGGCTGTTCTCGCAGTGACATCCTTGGTATTTTGGGGGCGGAGTATGGAGCCAGTGAAGGAGCAGGGTTGGTGATCGGTTTCCTGGCAGTGCTGATTCTCAGAGCGCAACTACCCTGGCTCAGGGAGCTTTCCGGAGGTGAAATTAGCCGGCTGTTGGTGCAGGCCCTCTCCCTGAGCCTGGTTGTCTACCTGCTGGCAATAGCCTTTCCGGTGCTTAGCGCCATCATCGCATCGGTGAATCAGCTGCTCTTCTCGCGCACCATACCGTTACGCACGGTCCGCATTGCCACTCTGCCTTCAGGCGATTTGCTGGGTAGAAAGCGTGAGCAGGAGGAGGGAGTGACCCTGCTCAAACTACCAGAGGTGATGGGTGAACTGGACTGCCTCTTGCTCCGCAGTGTGGGAGACCGGGTGAAAAGCGGAGAGACCCTGGCCGTGCTGGAATCTGTGGGAGGATTGGTCGTGCACGAATGGGTGACGAGGATCGATGGCGAAATAGTCTCCCTCAATGCCGGTGGTTACCTGGCGATAAAGCCATTTGCTATCCCGGATAAGAACTGAGACTTTCACCTGGCAGATAGGCTGCTTTCATTCGATCAGCCAGCCTGCCCGTTCCATTTTTTGATACATGGCATACCAACCATCCCTGGCGATCAGTTCGTCGGCGGTTCCGGATTCTACTACTCTCCCTTCGGCCATCAGATGGATCGTGTCCGCATCGATGATCCCGCTTAATCTGTGGCTGATGGAGAAAATGGTACGATTCTCCCCGATGGCTCGGATAGCGGCGAAGACTCGCTGTTCTGTCTTAGCATCCATGCCTGAAGTGGGTTCGTCTAAGAGCAGGACCATGGGATCGGCAACTATCGCCCGTGCCAGAGATAGCAACTGGACTTCGCCACTGGAGAGCCCTGTGGCTCCCTCGCCTATCTGCGTTTCGTATCCCTCGCTTAGAGCCATGATCGTCTCATGCATGCCGACAGTCTTAGCGGCGGTTTCAACCGAATCACGGCTGACATTATCATCCATCAGACGGATATTCTCGGCGACTGTCCCATCGAAAATCTGAGGCATCTGAGGCACGATTCCGATTAACTTGCGCCGCTTTTCCGGTGGCAGGGTAAAGGGATCGACGCCGCAGATGCTTATCTTTCCCTGGCCAGGGTGATAGAGCCCGGCGATGAGGTTCATCAGAGTCGTCTTGCCAGCACCGCTGCGTCCGACGATGACCGCTTTCTCACACTTGGGAATGCTCAGACGCACGCTCTGTAGGACATTGCGCTCCCCGTAAGCGAAGGACAAGTCCTCTATTTCGATGCCGGCTGAGTTATCGATCTCCTGATCCTGCAGGACTCGGTCTTCCACTGGTTCGGCAGCGAACTCATTGATCCTGGCGATGCCTGCCATGGATTGCTGGATGGTCTGAAACTCCTGAGCCAGAGCCTCGATAGGGGCGAAGAGTCTGCCGATCAGGTCGCTGACTGCTGCCAAGGTACCTACGCTTAAGCCTAAAGACCAGGGGGAACCGCTGGGAACGCAGAGCCACAAGGCGGTGGCCATAAAAACGGCGCGTAAGGTCTGCATCACACAGGGGAACCAGCTGTCATAACGGGCGATGGCATTGATCGAATAGAGATGATCGAAAAGCAGGCCCTGAAACTTACTGCGCCCCTGGGGTTCGATGGCATATGTCTTGATGGTGCGAATACCGGTCAGCCACTCCTGGATGAAGGTGTAGATAGCGGCGATGTTCAGGCGCACCACCCGTTGCCACTTGAAGATCTCTTTGCGGAAGAAGTCGGAGCAGATGAAGACCATGACGATGGCGATGAGCTCCAGCCAGATCAGGTGGGGTGCCAGGGCATAGAGGGAAACCAGCAGTCCGAAGACGCGAAACAGGTCGCTGATAACGTTGATGATGCCTGCCGAAAAGAGGTTATTGATGGCATCCACATCCGTGGTCAAGCGGCTCATAATCTCCCCTGTCGGCGTCCTGACGAAATAGGCGATGGACAGTTCAGAGAGACGCTTGGCCATGCGGGCGCGCATATCCATCAGAATCTTCTGCCCCAGGATAGTGGTGAAGGCGACTTTGGTAAACTGCAGCAGATTAGTAGCGAAGACGGTCAGCAGATACAGCCAGCTTAGGCGCCAGACCCCTTCAGTTAAGCCTTTGGCGAAGTTTTCGTCGATGATGCGGCGCATCAAAAAGGCAGGATAGAGCTGTGCACCGACGGATGCGAAGATAGCTGCCAGGAGCAGGAGTACGATCAGGAGGTTAGCAGTCAGGACCTGCCAGACGGCAGAGATGATCATGCTGGATCCGGATTGGCTGCCCTTCGGGGGGTTGAGAGGTTGGGCCTCATCCATCGTCTTCACCTCCCGCTGCCTCACCGCGCAGGACATTCTGGGCCGTGAAGATGCTCCAATAGAGTCCTCTTTGCTGCAGCAACTCATCATGACTGCCATACTCAGTCAAGCACCCCTTATTCAGCACCAGCACCCGATCGGTGAGGCTGAAGGCTGCGAGACGATGGGAGAAGAGCAGGACGATACGGTCGCCGATCTCTGCCCGAATGTTAGCCATGATTTGGCGTTCCATGTTGATGTCGATGGCCGAGAAGGGATCATCCAGAATGACCAGCTGACTGCTGCCATACCAGGCGCGAGCCAGGGCGATGCGTTGGCGCTGCCCACCGGATACTCTGACCCCACGTTCCATGAGCCTGGTCTGCATACCTTCGTCGAAGGAAGCGATGTCCTGATTCAGGGCTGCCAGGGCTATAGCCTGCGCCAGCCATGCGTCAGGAGTTGCTTCAGGATCCCCAGGGACATCAGTCTGTGAGGGGATGGTGTTCTGCACAGAAACCAGCGAGCTGACTGAGTCGCGTCCCAGGGCAATATTAAACAGCACATCATCGGAGAAGACGAAGTGCTGGCTGTCCATCCAGGAGATGAACGCGCTGCGTTCAGCACCTAAACCCCTGACCTCTCTGCCGGCCAGGGATGCATGTCCGCTGTAATCATACAGGCCGGAAAGGACGGCGGCTAAAGCCGACTTACCGGAGCCCACCGGACCGGTGATGCCGATGATCTGTCCGGGGTGAGCCGTAAAGGAGATATCTCGGATGCTCTCTTCATTGGCGAATGGGTAGGAGAAGGAGAGGCTGCCTACCTTCAAGCCTTCGGCCCCAGCCGCATCCGGATGAACTTCGGCAGAGCCAATCTGCCCAGACACTACAGCCAATTTTTCGCAGATCCTGTCCCAGGAGGCCGAAGCACCATGCCAGGTATTCATCACCCGCGCCCAGACATTGGTTCGGGTAGCCATCGCCGAAAACATTGCCAGATAGGCGGTGAAATCGCCGATGCTCCAGACGCCCTGCACCACGTACTCCCCGCCCCTGCCAACGACGATGATGATGCCGAGAGTAGCAGCAAAGGTATAGAAAGGACCAACCCCGCCCTGCAGCATGGTGGTCAGAACCTGCCATTTATATTGGTCGCGTAGCAACAGATCGTAACGTTCCCGGCTGGATGATTCCAACCCGAACAGGCGCAGCAGGGCGATGCCGGTCACATTATGGCGTAAGTGAACGTTGATCTTGGACAGCGCCTGGCGGTTCTTCTGGGACAGGGTATAAAGGGGACGGCGCAGTTTCTCGGCGATCAGGAAGGCGAAGGGAATCGGGATGGCGGCCAAGAGGGTCAGCTGGGGATGATAATAGAGACAGGCGACGAAATAGGAGAGCATCAGCAGGACGGAATCCCAGACCTCGGTAATCGTAGATTGGATAGAACTCCCCACCTGGTCTACATCGCCGATCATGCGACTCATCAGGTCGCCGATATGCTCCTGACTCAAAGAGCTAAGCTGCCTGGTGAAGAGGTTGTCAAGCAGACCGGCGCGGACATCGCTGTTGACCCGGTTGGTCAGTAGTCGCATATAGTAACGCTTAAAGTAGCGCGCCAGTTGAAAGAGCAAGGTGACGATGAAGAAGAGGAGCAGGTTGAAGGAGAATAAACTCCACTCAGCTTCGCCCTTGTAGGCCAGCCCGGCGGCATCGATGGCTTTACCAAGGGTTATGGCACCGAAGACGACGACCGTATTGTAGACGATGCCTCCCAGAGCCTGAAGCCAGAACTCCCTGGGGTATTTGAAGATATAAGAGGTCAGTTTAAGCTTATCGACCGGAGGAGCAAAGGGGCGTGTATCCGTATGATCACCTCACCTTAGATGTGTGTAAAACCAAGCTAAGGATCACCTGCATAGATGATCGAGCCGGGATACTGCATTAGCTGTCTGTCCGTTGTGAGCAGAGGTATACCTTCGAAAGCAGCCTGGGATAAGATGACGCGATCGAAAGGGTCCCTGTGTAAGAGCGGCAGATTTGCCACGAGTAAAGTGTGTCTGCTGTGAACTGGCAGCTCCTGATATCCGGCACACAGCAATCCGCTGTAAAGCGAAGCTGGATCGACCAGGAAATCGTCTCGTCCCAAACTGTTCTTGATCACGACTTCCCAGATACTGGCAGAACTAAACACAAGGGTGTTAGCCGTATCCAGAATGTAACGCGAGGCCGTGGGAGGTAAGGTATCCGCTGCAGCCCAAAGCAGTAAATGAGTATCGAGAAGGATCCTCATGGCTTTATGACCGCTCCTTCAAACATGACAGTGATCTCTTCTTGTCCCAGATGGTCAAAATCAACAGGAACCTTGATGAGCCCTTTTAAGAATCCGACTCGCGAAGTTGAGTTGTCCGGATCATATGGTCTGACCGTTACCAGAGGTTTTCCGGCTTTGGCGATGATAAAGGATTCCCCAGCGGCAGCTTTCTCCAGGAGAGCTGAAAGATGAGTCTTGGCGGCATGGATATTTACCTGCTGCATGATGCACCTCCTAACTAACTAAACTAAGTTTAACAGACTATATATTCTCTGTCAAGCTCCCAATCCGTTCTTCACTCGGTCATTTTGGCAAGCTGCATCCGCAAAGGTAATAAACACCCAAATGGCGAAAATAGCAGGGATATTGTCCCAAGGCAGGTTGCACCATGCTTTTTTCTTCCCTGACTTTCTTGTGTTTCTTTTTACCCGTGTTTATACTCTGTTACTTTGGCACTCACCGCTGTGGGCTTGTCAGGGCACGCGATCTTATGTTGGTGGCCTTCTCCCTGTTCTTTTATGCCTGGGGAGAACCCATCTGGGTGTTGGCTCTGGTCTTCAGCAGCATGTGGGATTTCTTTTGCGGTCTGGCTCTGGAGCGTTGGTTTGGCCAGCGGCAGAGGCTGGCCATATTGCTGATCTCCTTGTGCGGTAACTTTGGTTTTCTGTTTTTCTTTAAGTATACCGGGTTTATGGTGGAGAACTTAAACGCTTTGCTGGGGCTAAGCCTGAGAGCACCAGCCTTTAACCTTCCTCTGGGCATCTCTTTTTATACCTTCCAAACCCTTTCCTATACTGTAGATGTCTATAACAGTCGGGTTAAGGCGGAGCGTTCCTTCCTGACCTATCTAACTTATGTCACCATGTTCCCTCAGCTGGTAGCCGGTCCCATCATTCGCTACACCGATGTGGTTCGCGATCTGCAGAACAGGCTGCTCTCCCTTAACGCTTTCTCCCAGGGAGTGTCGCGCTTCACTACAGGGTTAGGTAAGAAAGTGCTGCTGGCCAACCCGGCGGGAGCTGCGGCTAACCTGCTTCTGGAAGACACTTCCCGCATGACCTCGGCAGCAGCCTGGCTGGGCATTTTGTTCTTTTCCTTTCAGATTTATTTCGATTTCTCCGGTTATTCCGATATGGCTATTGGCCTGGGCAAGATGCTGGGGTTTAACTTTCTGGAAAACTTCAACTATCCCTACGAATCAAAATCCGTCGCCGAGTTCTGGCGACGCTGGCATATTTCTTTGGGATCTTTCTTTCGCGATTATGTCTACATACCCCTGGGGGGAAATCGCCGAGCCTATGTGCGTAACATCGTCGTAGTCTGGTTTTTAACCGGCTTTTGGCATGGTGCTTCCTGGAACTTCATCCTCTGGGGCCTCTACTACGGCTGCCTGCTCCTCATCGAGCGCTATGTCATAAGGGGTCTGCTGGAGCGCATGCCCTCGCTGGTAGCAGTCGCCTATACCTTCCTGCTTACCCTTGCAGGCTGGGGTCTGTTCTACTATACCGACTTCACCAGGCTAAGCATCTTCTTTAAGGCCTTCCTCTTCATCGACGCTCCCCTGTCCAGCTTCCTGCCCGGCTCGCTACTCAGCAGCCATCTTTGGCTCCTGATGCTGCTGGTCGCCGGATCGACTTCGTTACCCAGGCGAAGTATGACCTGGCTGCAGGAGAAGCTTCCGCGGCTGTGGGTCTGCGACCCTTTACTTACGGTGTCAACCCTGGCGTTGTCCTTCATCATGCTCCTTGGCACGACTTACAACCCGTTTTTGTATTTTAGATTTTAGGAGAAAAATGTGGACAAGAACAAAAATACCTATCTCACCCTGTTCCTGTCGGCCTTCTACATCAGCGCCGTTACTTTTGGCAGCGGCTATGTCATTGTCTCCGTAATTAAAAAGCGGTTCGTCGACGAACTCAAATGGATCGAAGAGGAGGAAATGATCAATCTCATCGCTCTGGCTCAGTCATCTCCCGGGGTGATGACGGCCAATACTGCCCTGCTGGTCGGTTACAAGACATGCGGAATGCCAGGAGCATTCCTGGCAGTCTTAGGCGTCGCTCTGCCGCCTCTGGTCACTATCTTCATCATATCCATCTTCTATAATACTCTGCGGGAGAATACCATTGTCAGTGCCATGCTGAAAGGTATGCGGGCGGGAGCCTGTGCGGTCATAGCCGATGTGGTAGTGGGTTTGTTTACCAGTGTCATTAATGATAACGGTCTACCCAGAATCGCCAAACTGACCATCATGGCATCTGCCTTTACAGCGGCGTATATCTTCAAACTCAGTTTTATTCTAATAGTGCTCTTCTTCTTGCTCCTTGGCGTAGCAAGGCACCTCCTCGTGCGGAAAGGAGCGGCAGCATGATCTACCTCGAGCTCTTCAAGGCCTGGTTTCAGATCGGGTTATTCAGTATCGGGGGTAGCTATGCCGCGCTACCCATCATCAAGAATGTGATCGTCGATGGCTATGGCTGGCTATCCATTTCGCAGTTTGCCGATCTGGTAGTCATCGATGAGATGGCACCGGGGCCGATCATCCTAAACTCGGCAACCTTTGTGGGAGCACAGGTAGCAGGTTTCCCAGGAGCGATCGTCGCTACTATCGGTTGTCTGACCGGACCAGCGGTCATCGTCTCCCTGATTGCCTACCTCTACTTCAAGTATCAGGATCTGCCGGTTATCAGGAGTATCCTCAGCATCTTGCGCCCTGTGGTTGTCGCTCTGATCGCCTCTGCCGGACTAGCGATCATCATGCTCTCTTTCTGGGGAGAGCATGGTTTTTCGTCAGATATGGACAGCCTAAATTTAATTTCGGTGGCAATAGCCGTCGCAGCATTTGCGGTCCTGCGAAAGTACAAGTTGAACCCCGTTATTCTCATGCTGGGCTGTGGGCTCCTGGGTGGGCTGATCTACGCCAGATGAATTACCAAACCCGATTTAGAAGGAAGGCAAGCTGGTATGAACTCTAATAAGGAGCTATGATGAAAGACTACCTTAACACCATCCTCTTTGGCGTCACGCTGGGGGTATTCCTGGCGTTGATCATCATCTTGCCCGATGACCTGCGTATCCTGGAGATCGAGAACCGTAACCTGAACAAGGCACCGCGGCTAAGCTTGCAAACCGCCTTGAACGGGGAGTTCGCCGCCAGTTTCGAGGGCTATATCGCCGACAGGGTGGCTTGGCGCACCGATCTGATCATGGTGGCAAAGGGGATCGAAAACTCATACGGCTTCCAGTTGCAGGGAGCACCGACGGTGGTGATGGTTAACCCCCTGCAGACCCAGGGCGTCACGGCACAACCAGGTCCTCAGATGACAAATCCCCCGGCAGAACTGGCTACTACCGAAGATGGGGCAGTAACCCGGGAAGATGCCGAGGGAGATGTCGAAGAGGGCGATTCCTCAGAGGGAAGTGGGGACGTTGAGTTAGGTCTGGATGATGGCGATGAGAGTCAGGTGGAGGCATCCGCTATGGACTCTGGGGTGCAGCCCACAATCCCTGTTGCCCAGGAGGTCGAACCCTTTCGGGTAGGCAGCCTGTTGGTTTTCCCCGATGCTCTGATGGAGATCTTCGATTATAACGAATACGGTTGTGTGCGCTATGCCCAGGCGATAGAGGCTTATGCCGTCGCTTTGCAGGACAAGGCACGGGTTTTCAATCTGTTGGTGCCAACCCAGATTGAATTCGTCCCGGAGCGTTTTCAGTCCGTCACCGATTCCCAGTTAGTAGCCATCGAAAGAGTTTACAAAGAGCTGGATCTGGCCATCCCGGTAGATGCTTATACACCTCTGAAAGCTCATATAGCGGAGTATATCTATTTTCGCTCCGATCACCACTGGACGGCGCTGGGTGCATATTATGCCTATCTTGCCTACGCCGAAGCAGCAGGGTTGGCACCTGTAATCATCGACAGCTATATCAGCTACGACCTGCCGGGTTTTTTAGGCTATCTCTATAACATGAGCCCCTCAACCCAGCTGCGGGATAACCCGGATATCATCACCTATTATCTTCTGGCTGACTCGCCACAGACTTCCAGCGATCTGATCTATCTGCCCGGTGCTGACCAGGCGCTGACTTACCGTGTCTTCCTGGGTGGGGATTATCCCCTATACGAGATAGAAACTTCGGTAGGGAACGGTCGTACCTGCGTGGTGATCAAGGATTCCTATGCCAATGCCTTCGTCCCCTGGCTGGTACCCCATTACGAACGTCTTCTGGTTATCGATCCACGCCACTATGAGGGCTCGGTCAGCCAACTTCTGGCAGATTACGAGGAGATCGACCTCATCGTCCTGGACTATACTCTGGTTACCCGCTATCCCGAATATGCCGATTATATCGATGGTATCAGGTAGTATGCCAAGCGTCCGCCCTTGATAGCGTGTAACTGTTCAGGTGCTTTGCACCTAACAATTACCACCACGCGTGAGCGTGGTACTGTCGGCGCAAAATGCGCGGCTCCAGTGAGCAGGCGGGCTTTGCCTGCCGGAGCGACCGGGGCATGGGGCCTTGGAGGCCCCATTTCAAATGAACACAGCAGGCAAGTAGAACTAGGTGAATAGTTGCGACAGCGTTAAGATGCTCTTTGCTTTATGCTTGTGAAATGGTATACTATGGGAAAATAACCATCACATTCCAGAATAATTGGAGGCGTAAGACGATGAAAAGCGTTACTGCATTCACCACAGAACTCGACGACGCGAAAAAAGCTGCCGGTCAGCTAGCCGAGGCAATTAATGAAAAGCTGGTTCTCATGGAAAACTCGGTTGGAGTTTTATTGTGCGACGCCGATATGGACGGTGCCGCGGTCACGGGGGAACTCCAAAAACTGCTGGGAATCGAAGTCGCGGGGATGACGACCTTGGGAATCCTCGACAAGGACGGATATCACGAGGCGGCAGCCGTGTTTACCGTACTGACCGCAGACGATTGCGTCTTTTATTCCACTGCTTCGGAATCCCTTGCCGAGAGTAATTTTAAACAGAGGATAATCGCATCGGCAGAGTCTGTATCATCGAAAACCCCTGAAGGAAAGAACGGTCTCATTTTCGCCTTTTGTCCCAATGGCCTGCCATTCTCGGGAGACATTTACCCGGATATGCTTTCCCAAGCTACCGATGGTGTCCCGGTCATCGGCGGCGTTGCCTCTGATGATTATGACTTCACCCGTGCGCGCGTTTTTCTCTCCGGGAAAGAATACAGAGATTCCCTGATCCTGGTCGGTGTATGGGGAAATATTAAACCGATATTTTCGATCAAGCATGTTACCTCTCGCTTTGCCGAACGCATCCGGCGCATTACCGATGCCGAAGGCAATCTTGTGCGTAAGGTGGGGGAGGAGACATTTATCGAGTACTTAGAAAACTTCGGACTGAAAACAGATGTCCCGGATCCGGTTTTGTCTTTTACGGCCTACCCGATGATGCTGACCCAGGGTGATACTAACGATGAGGTACCGCTGATGCGGCATATAGCTGGTCTGAATCATGAAGATGGTTCGGGTACATTTTTCGGTGACGTGCCAGTCGGGACATTGGCGAATATCTGCCTGATCAACAAAAACGACCTGACTGCCGCTTGCCGTGAATCAATGGATGCCATATTACTAAAGTCCGCCGAAAATCCCGAATATGAATACTCAGCATTATTCTGCATGTCCTGCTGCGGACGGGCGATGATCCTCGGTTCGGACTCAGATGCCGAAGGTCTCGTTTTAAAAGAAAGGCTCCCCAGTGGCATCTCTCTGACCGGGGCTTACTGCCTTGGAGAAATTTGCCCGACTCGCTACACAGACGGCGTCGTCATTAACCGGTTCCATAATTGTTCAATTACTTTTTGTATGGTGTAACTCAGATAATGCGACAGGAGTAGACAAACTATGTTGTCTGATGAAGCAGCCCTCAAGGATTTGGAAAATGAAAATATCCTGCTGCTACGTAAAATAAGGAAACTTGAGCGGGATTATCGAGCTCTGTCAATTATGCACGAGCAGACCGAACGCTTGCGTGACGCCAACGAGGGCGCGAAAGAACTCTCTAACTTCTATAATCGATTACTCTTGAAAAGTATGCCGGATGTTGCTTTTATGCTCAATCCCGAAATGCAGTTTGTGCTGGGAAGTGATAGAGCCGTCACATTCCTTGGGCAGAACGATATGCGGGAAATGATTGATGTCCCCTTTGATACTCTTTTTGCCGGTGTGATGCAAGATGATTGGATATCTGCTATGCACGACCGCTGTCTCGATGTCATGAATGACGGGCGGCAGATGGATTTTGAAGATAAAATGTTAACCCTGAGCGGAGAAGCGGTCGTCTATCATACGTTTTTATCGCCCGCAATCGATGTCAGCAACGTTTGCCAGGGTGTTGTCGTCGTCATGAACAATATTACCGAGTTGTCCAATGCCAAAGATGATGCGGAACGAGCAAGCGTCGCCAAAACGAGCTTTCTTTCAAATATGAGCCATGAAATGCGAACCCCTTTGAACGCCATAATTGGCATGGTTTCCATCGGTAAATCAGCGTCCGAAATGGAAAGGATAAAACGCTGTCTGCAGGAGATTGATGTTGCTTCGTCGCATCTGCTTAACGTCATCAACGATGTGTTGGACATGTCTAAAATTGAGGCTAGTAAATTTGAACTAACGCCTGTCGAGTTTATTTTCGGCAAAGTGCTGCATAATGTGATCAGTGTTATCCGTTTCCGTGCCAACGATAAACACCAAAACTTTGTCGTTCGCATCGATAGCAATATCCCTTATTCTCTTGTTGGGGACGATCAGCAGATCACCCAGATCATCTTAAATCTTCTCTCCAACGCCGTGAAGTTTACGCCGGAATATGGGTCTATTTACCTGACTGCCTCTCTCTTGACTGAAACCGATGGCTTGTGCACCTTGCAATTTGAAATTAAGGATACTGGGATAGGTATAAGCGCAGAACAACAGAAAAATCTGTTTAGCCCCTTTAGTCAAGCCGACGTAAGCACATCCCGCAGGTTTGGAGGCACAGGACTCGGCTTGGCTATTTCGAAGCGGATTATCGAAATGATGAGTGGCAATATATGGATTGAGTCCGAACTCGGTCAAGGAGCCTCCTTTTACTTTACCATCCAGGCTGCACGGGGCAAACAGGAATACGGAGGCCTCTCGATCCCCGGCATAGAGACAGCAAAGTTTAAGATGCTTGCAGTCGCGGACTCGCGGGAGACGCGTATGTACTACGGCGATATTGCGCGGCGACTCGGCGTTATCTGCGATGTAGCAGCTAGCGTGGATGAAGCATGTGCAAAGATCGGCAGCAACAACCAGTATCACATTTACTTTTGTGATTTGAAGCTACCCGGGATGGGCGGGATAGAGTTCGCTCAGCGAGTCAGGCAGAGCGATGCAACTCATCCGATTGTTTTAGTTATGCTGGAACAGGAATGGGAGGAGTGCGAGACCGCGGCTAAAGATGCAGGCGTTACCATGTTCATGCCCAAACCGTTTATTTTTTCTGACATGACTAAGTGTATCAACGCCTGTTTTGACACGATTCGAGAGCAGGTTACAGATGAAGCCGAATCCCAGTCCCAGGGCTCAGCTTTTCAATTTGCCGGGTACCGTGTTTTATTAGCCGAAGACGTCGAAATCAACCGTGAAATTGTAATTACGCTACTTGAACCTACCATGCTGGTCGTCGACACCGTTGAAAATGGGGCACAGGCGGTGCAGAAGTTTATAACTCAACCCGATATATATGACTTGATACTTATGGATATGCAGATGCCCGAAATGGATGGTTTGGAAGCTACCCGGAGAATCAGGGCGATTGATGTTCCGAACGCGAAAGATATACCCATTTTAGCTTTGACAGCCAATGTCTTCAGGGAGGATATCGAGCAGTGTTTAGCTGCGGGTATGAACGATCACATAAGTAAACCGTTGGATTTCGACGATATCTTAAGAAAACTGGCTACATATTTACCACAAACACCCCGAAAATAATACCCCAACCGGTGCTTGCCGATACCAAAGGCGGGTAATCATCAGAGCAGTGTTTCATTCTAATGGTTATCTGCTTGGCGGGTATATCCACATCTACTTTGATGATTCGTCCAGTTTGCATGCTGATATCCAACTCCAACCAGTGGGTAAAGACGGCGAGTCTCTGCTGCACTCCATCAAACGGTGTGACAGTCAGAAGATTCTCCGTTTCGTTATCTATGCGGCAACCGTACCCACATAGGCCAAGCTCCGGATCATCGACTACATAGGCTTTGGCAGTCATCAGGTATCCGTATAAGCCCATGTCTGTATCTAAGGAGCGGGTATCGAAACCGGTGCGGTCCGGCCACCAGGTAAACCATCCCGTTGCCTGTCCCGAAGAGCGCAGAGTGGTCAGGATGGTCATCAACCCGGCATAACCCCATTTCAACAGCCTTAGGTCTCTGGTTTCCTCGAAGGCCTGGTAGAGC